>NZ_JBEOUR010000080.1:0-13943 GCF_040302605.1 Microbacterium sp. NPDC097977 | reverse complement strand
CTCCAAGAACGGTCGTACGCAGATCGGCGTGCTCGAGGACGGCGTGCTCGTGGAGCACTACGTCGCCCGCAACCAGGATGCGTCGCTCATCGGCAACGTCTACCTCGGCCGCGTGCAGAACGTGCTGCCCAGCATGGAGGCCGCGTTCGTCGACATCGGTCGCGGACGCAACGCCGTGCTCTACTCGGGCGAGGTCGACTGGGACGGTGTCGAGACCGGCAACCAGCCGCGCCGCATCGAGCTGGCGCTCAAGGCCGGGGACCGCGTCCTCGTGCAGGTCACGAAGGACCCGGTGGGGCACAAGGGCGCCCGTCTGACCAGCCAGATCTCCCTCCCCGGTCGCTACCTCGTGTACGTGCCCGGCGGATCGATGAACGGGATCAGCCGCAAGCTCCCCGACAACGAGCGCGCGCGCCTCAAGCGCATCCTCAAGGAGGTGCTCCCGGAGTCGTCGGGCGTGATCGTTCGCACGGCCGCCGAGGGTGCGACAGAGGATCAGCTGACCCGCGACGTGCAGCGTCTGACGTCGCAGTGGGAGCACGTGCGCACGCAGGTCGAGAACCAGCAGGCGCCTGCGCTGCTGCACGCCGAGCCCGACCTGCTCGTCAAGATCGTCCGCGACGTCTTCAACGAGGACTTCACGAAGATGCTCATCCAGGGGGAGGAGTCGCAGCGCACGATCCGCGCCTACCTCGAGAGCGTCGCCCCCGACCTGTTGGAGCGCGTCGAGTCCTACGAGGACGAGGCCGACCCCTTCGACGCGTTCCGCATCACCGAGCAGATCGAGAAGGCGCTCGACCGCAAGGTCTGGCTGCCCTCCGGCGGCTCGCTGGTCATCGACCGCACCGAGGCCATGACGGTCGTCGACGTCAACACCGGCAAGTTCGTCGGCTCCGGCGGAAACCTCGAGGAGACCGTCACCAAGAACAACCTCGAGGCTGCGGAGGAGATCGTCCGTCAGCTTCGCCTGCGTGACATCGGCGGCATCATCGTCGTCGACTTCATCGACATGGTCCTCGAGTCGAACCGCGACCTCGTGCTGCGCCGTCTGATCGAATGCCTCAGCCGCGACCGGACCAAGCACCAGGTCGCCGAGGTCACCTCGCTCGGACTCGTGCAGATGACCCGCAAGAAGCTGGGACTCGGTCTGCTCGAGACCTTCAGCGAGGCATGCGACGTCTGCGCCGGCCGCGGCGTGATCGTGCACCACGACCCCGTCGTGAAGCACCGGTCGAGCAGCAACGGCAACGGCAACGGAAACGGCAACTCCTCGTCCAACCGCCGCCAGCGCGGGGGGAACGGGCCGTCGCAGAACTCGGCCCCTCCCGCGGGCACGACGCACAGCATCCCTGAGGGTGCGAAGTCGGCTCTCGCGCAGATCGCGGCATCGACGCGGGTTCCGAATGCGGAGGACCTGCCGGATGCGGTGGCGCCCTCGACCGAGGCCGCGGAGGCCCCCGCCGCGCAGGAGCGGGCCAAGAAGCCGCGCAAGAAGCGTGGCTCCGACCGCAAGGCCTCGCCGAAGTCACCGGCCGAGGCGCTGCTGGACTCGGTGCTCGACGCGCTTCCCGAGCCCAAGGCGCCCGGCCAGGGTCGCGGTCGCCGTCGGGTGTCCACGGCCGCTCTGACGGGTACTCCCGTCTCGGTGAACTCGGACTCGTCAGCGGCGGTCGCGGGCGGGGATCCGCAGGCCTGAGGCGATCAGCCGACGCACGAGCTCCTTGCCGTCGACGTGCTCGGCGCCGGCGGCGATGAGCCGGGGGACCAGTTCCTCCGGCACGTCGTAGTGGTCGAGATCGAAGGCGCGCGCAGGCACGTCGTGGGCGCGCGCGAAGGCGTGCAGCTCGTCGAGGTTGTCATCGCTGACCAGGTGCGCCCACAGTCGTCCGTGGGCGGGCCAGCGGGGTTCGTCGACGAGAACGGTCACCCAGCCAGCCTAGGACCGGACACACCGGAGAGCGCGTTTTGCCACAGTGTCCGGCATCCGGTAAAGTAGTCCCTTGGTGCGTATGCCGCGTCGTCCTGGACGGTCGGAGCGGAGAGTCTTGCATTCGTGCCCGTCGCCCTGCGATGCATGCAAGCAACAGTCTTCCCGTGAGATCTCGGAGCCGCGAGCTCCCCAACGAAACAGGTATGAAGTGGTTTACGCAGTAGTGCGCGCCGGTGGGCGGCAGGAGAAGGTCGAGGTCGGCACGATCGTTCAGCTCGACCGTGTCAAGGCTGCTTCGGGCGAGAAGATCGAGCTGGCCGCCGTGCTGCTCGTCGACGGCGCCACGGTGACCACCGACGCTGACTCGCTGGCGAAGGTCAAGGTCACGGCTGAGGTCATCGGCAACCTCCGCGGCCCGAAGATCATCATCCAGAAGTACAAGAACAAGACCGGCTACAAGAAGCGCCAGGGCCACCGTCAGGAGCTCACGCGCGTCAAGATCACCGGCATCAAGTAAGACCGAGGAGACCAGGACATGGCACATAAAAAGGGCGCAAGCTCCACCCGTAACGGTCGTGACTCCAACGCTCAGCGACTTGGCGTCAAGCGCTTCGGTGGACAGCAGGTTCTCGCCGGCGAGATCATCGTCCGCCAGCGCGGCACGCACTTCCACCCCGGCGTGAACGTCGGCCGTGGTGGCGACGACACGCTGTTCGCTCTTGCCGCAGGCGCGGTGCAGTTCGGTGCGAAGGGCGGCCGCAAGGTCGTCAACATCGTCGCCGCTGCCGAGTGATCACAGCACGACAGTAGACATCCGATTCGGGGCGGGCTTCGGCCCGCCCCGAATCTTTTTTTGAGGAGAGAGACATGGTCAGTTTCGTCGACACCGTGACGCTGCATCTGCGCGCGGGCAAGGGCGGCAACGGCTGTGTCTCGGTGCACCGCGAGAAGTTCAAGCCGCTCGGCGGCCCCGACGGCGGCAACGGCGGTGACGGCGGTGACATCGTGCTCGTGGCCGACACCCAGACCGGCACGCTGCTCTCGTACCACCACTCGCCGCACCGGAGCTCCGGAAACGGCGGCCCGGGCATGGGCGACCACCGCGCCGGATTCCTCGGTGAGACGCTCGAGCTCCCCGTGCCCGTCGGCACCGTGGTGAAGAACCCCGCCGGTGAGGTGCTCATCGACATGATCGTGCCCGGTGAGCGCTTCGTCGTCGCCAAGGGTGGTCACGGTGGTCTCGGCAACGCCGCACTCGCGACCCCCAAGCGCAAAGCGCCCGGATTCGCTCTGCTGGGCACTCCCGGCGTCGAGGGCGATGTCGTCCTCGAGCTCAAGACGGTGGCCGACGTGGCACTCGTGGGATATCCGTCTGCGGGCAAGTCCAGCCTGATCGGTGCGATCTCCGCGGCACGACCGAAGATCGCCGACTACCCCTTCACGACGCTGCATCCGAACCTCGGCGTCGTGCAGGCCGGCGACTCGCGTTACACCGTCGCCGACGTCCCCGGGCTCATCGAGGGCGCCAGCGAGGGGCGAGGCCTCGGCCTCGAGTTCCTCCGCCATGTCGAGCGCTGCACCGCCCTGCTGCACGTGCTCGACTGCGCCACGCTCGAGCCGGGACGCGATCCGATCTCCGATCTCGACGTGATCCTCGCGGAGCTCGCGGCGTACGAGGTGCCGGAGGGCCAGACCCCCCTGCTCGAGCGCCCGCAGCTCATCGCGCTCAACAAGATCGACGTTCCCGAGGCCCGCGACCTCGCCGAACTCGTGCGGCCCGACCTCGAGGCGCGCGGTTTCCGCGTGTTCGACATCTCCACGGTCTCGCACGAGGGTCTGCGTCCGCTGACCTTCGCGCTCGGTGAGATCGTCGACGCGTACCGCGCCGAGCTGGCCGCCACGGAGGTGCCGCGCGAGCGCGTGATCCTCCGTCCCCGTGGCCCCAAGAAGGGCTTCGAGATCCGTGTCGAGGGCGGCACGTACGGCAACGTCTACCGCATCCTCGGCGAGAAGCCGGTGCGGTGGGTGCAGCAGACCGACTTCCAGAACGAGGAGGCCGTGGGATACCTGGCCGATCGACTCGAGAAGCTGGGTGTCGAAGACGAGCTGTTCCGACTCGGTGCGGTGCAGGGGTCGACCGTGGTGATCGGCGAGGGCGACAGCATCGTCTTCGACTGGGAGCCCACGATGACCTCGGCGGCCGAGCTCATGAGCGCACCGCGTGGAACCGATCCCCGTCTCGCGCCCAACAGTCGCCGCACCACGTCAGAGCGTCGTGAGACCTACTACGAGCGCATGGATGCCAAGGCTGAGGCTCGTGCCGAGGTCGAAGCGCAGCGGCTCGCGGCCTACCGCGAGGACGGCGAGTGACCGCTCGCTCACGGGCGGATCTCGCCTCGGCATCACGGATCGTCGTGAAGGTGGGGTCCTCCTCGATCAGCGGAGAGTCCTCCTGGCGGATCCCGGTCATCGTCGAAGCCCTCGCGGCTGCGCATGCGCGCGGCGCCGAGGTGGTGCTCGTCTCCTCGGGAGCCATCGCCACCGGCATCCCGTTCCTCCGCCTCGACGCGCGTCCGACCGATCTCGCCACGCAGCAGGCGGCGGCCGCCGTCGGGCAGAACATCCTGGTCTACCGGTACCAGGAGTCGCTGCGGCCCTTCGACATCGTCGCCGGCCAGGTGCTCCTGACGACGGGTGACCTCGAGAACCCCACGTCGCGCAGCAATGCCCGCCGCGCCATGGAGCGTCTGCTCGGACTCCGCATCCTGCCGATCGTGAACGAGAACGACACGGTGGCCACCCAGGAGATCCGCTTCGGCGACAACGACCGTCTCGCGGCGTTCGTGGCGCAGCTCATCGAGGCCGACGCGCTCGTGCTGCTCAGCGACATCGAGTCCCTGTACACGAAGCCGCCGTCCGACCCCTCGGCCGTGCCGATCGACGTGGTCGCCAAGGATGCCGACCTCTCGGGTCTGGAGTTCGGTTCGACCGTGGTCAACAGCGTCGGCACCGGGGGAGCGGCGACGAAGGTCTCGGCGGCGCGCCTGGCAGCGGCCTCCGGCATCGGCGTCCTCGTGACCAGTGCCGACCTGGTCGACCGGGCTCTCGCGGGGGCCGAAATAGGGACCTGGTTCGAGCCTGCGCTCTCCTAGACTGGGCGGATGACCGACCAGACCCCGCAGGTGCGCCTCGAGCGCGCCAAGGAGGCGTCCCGCGCCACCGCCGCACTGACGAGCGACGACAAGGCCCGCGCGCTCGAAGCCATCGCGGTCGCCCTCGAGCAGAACGCCGCGGCGATCATCGAGGCGAACGACCGCGATGTCGCGCGCGGTCAGGCCGACGGCATCGGCGACTCGCTGATCGATCGGCTGAGACTCGACGAGAAGCGCGTGCGCGCTCTCGCGTCGGCGGTGCGAGAGGTCACGGCGCTGCCCGACCCGGTCGGACGCGTGGTCGGCGGACACCGGATGCCGAACGGGGTCACGCTCGAGCAGGTGCGCGTGCCCTTCGGGGTGGTCGGAGCGATCTACGAGGCACGGCCGAACGTGACCGTCGACATCGCCGCTCTCGCGCTGCGCTCGGGGAACGCCGTCGTGCTGCGCGGCGGCAGCGCCGCCCGCGACTCCAACACGGTGCTCGTGCAGATCATGCGCGAGGCGCTGCAGAGCGCGGGGGTGACCCCCGAGGCCGTGCAGACGGTCGACGACTTCGGCCGTGACGGTGCGAAGGCGCTGATGAACGGACGCGGCTACATCGATGTTCTGGTGCCTCGCGGGAGCGCAGGGCTCATCGAGACCGTGGTCACCGAGTCGACCGTCCCCGTCATCGAGACAGGTGCGGGCAACGTGCACATCGTGCTCGATGAGACCGCCCCGGAAGACTGGTCGCGCGACATCGTCGTGAACGCGAAGGTGCAGCGGCCCAGCGTGTGCAACGCGGTCGAGACCGTGCTGGTGCTGAGGCAGGCCGCGCCGCGGCTGGTGCCCCTCGTCGCGAGCGCGCTGCAGAGCGAGGGGGTCGCGATCCACGGTGACGACATGGTGGCCGGGCTCGTCTCGAATGTGATCCCCGCGACCGACGAGGACTGGGCGACCGAGTATCTCAGCCTCGACATCGCCATGAAGGTCGTCGACAGCCTCGATGATGCCCTCGACCACATCCGTCGCTACAGCACGGGCCACACGGAGTCGATCATCACCACGGACACGCGCAATGCCGAGAGGTTCCTCGCGGAGGTCGACTCGGCCGTGGTGATGGTCAACACCTCCACCCGATTCACCGATGGAGGCGAGTTCGGCTTCGGCGCGGAGGTCGGCATCTCGACCCAGAAGCTGCACGCCAGGGGGCCGATGGGACTCTCCGAGCTGACGAGCACGAAATGGCTGGCGCGTGGGTCGGGGCAGACCCGCGGCTGAGGGCTAGACTAGGGGGCGCTGTGGCTCCTGGTGGGCCATGCCCCCCAGCCACGAAACGGAGTCACGATGAACCTCGTCGCACAGATCGCGATGGCCGCCGCCGAGACCGAGCACCACGGCAACGTCCAGCTCGAGACCCTGATCTTCGGCGTCGTCGCGATCATCGTCTTCGCGTTCCTCGGCTTCGTCACCCTGTCGTACAAGAACGTCGCCAACCGCCACTCCGCGAAGGCGGACGCCTGGGCTGCGCGCCACGGCAAGGACGGCCACGAGGCAGGGCACGGCCACTAGGCGCCTATGAACGATACGACCTCGCGTCCGGCGCGCATCGGTGTGATGGGCGGCACCTTCGACCCCATCCATCACGGGCACCTGGTCGCCGCCAGCGAGGTCGCGCACTCCTTCGATCTCGACGAGGTCGTCTTCGTACCCACGGGACGCCCGTGGCAGAAGGCCGAGGTCACGCCGAGCGAGCACCGTTATCTGATGACGGTCATCGCGACGGCATCCAATCCGCAGTTCACCGTGAGTCGGGTCGACATCGATCGCGAAGGACCGACGTACACGATCGACACCCTGCGTGATCTCAAGGAGCGGCGTCCCGACGCTGAGCTCTTCTTCATCACGGGTGCAGACGCCGTGGCGCAGATTCTCAGTTGGAGGGACCATGATGAACTGTGGGAGTTGGCCCACTTCGTCGCGGTCTCACGCCCAGGACACGTCTTGAGCACAGACGGTCTCCCCAGCGACAACGTCAGCCAACTGGAGGTGCCGGCGCTGTCCATCTCGTCGACGGCCTGCCGCGCGCGGGTCCGAGACGACGAGCCGGTCTGGTATCTCGTTCCCGACGGAGTCGTTCAATACATCGCGAAGCATCATCTGTATCGGAGCAAGGCATGAGTACATCGGATCGGCAGGAGCAGGGTCCGCTGACGCGAAAGCAGCTGCGTGAGATCCGGTTGACGGGTTCCACGCCGGTCATCACCGCGGAGGAGGCTGCGGCGGCCGCCGCAGTCGTGCCCGACGCGCAGTCCGCAACGCCCGGACGCGACGACACGAACGCCGAGGAGCGCGCCGAGAGCGCTGCGACCTCGAATGCCGCGTCCCACGACGCGACGACCCCGGCCGCCCCCGCCGCACCCGCCAGTGGCGCCGGGGCGAGTACCGGGGGGTTGACCCGCCGACAGGTCCGAGAGCTCGAGAGGCAGCGAGCAGGCACCGCGACTCCCGCCGACACCGACGGTGCGGACGACGCGGATGCCGCACAGCTTCCCGCTCCCGTCAGCGCCGCGACCGCCTCGTCCTCCGGCGCGCAGGAACACGCCGTCGATGAGGACGTGCGCGACGAAGAGGTCATCGGCGCAGACGATTCCGCCGCACAGGATTCCGCCACACAGGCCCCCGACGAGGACCCCGCTGCCTCCGTCGCCGAGCTCGGCCTCGCCGAGGATGACGACGCCGAGGCGTCCGAGTCGGAGGACGTCCTCGCCGACGTCGACGATGCGGATGCCGCAGACATCTCCGTGGAGGAGAACCCGACGGTCAACCCGGCGTTCGGACAGGATCTGCTCTCCGATCCGAACGAGGCCCGCGCGCCGTTCGCTCCGTCGTTCGACGAGCTGCTCACGGTCGGCGACTCGACGGGATCTCAGCACCTCGCTCCCAACACCCTGATCTTCACCCCGTCCGCGGGCGACGGTGATCTCTCCGGGCCGGTCGCGTCCACGGGAGAGATCCTGATCACGGGCTCCTACGAGCTGCCCCGAGGCCTCGGCTCGCAGGGACACGCGCACGGCACGACCGATGGCAAGGACATCGACGCCGTGCTCATCGACGGCGAGCTGCCCCCGGCATCCTCGCCCACGCCGATCGCCGCCAGCGCGGCGGTCAGCACCATCAAGCCCGCCGGCGAGGTCATCCGCCCGCCAGCCCCCGAAAAGGGCAACAAACTCATGCTCATCCTCGCGATCGTGGCGGGTGGTCTCGCGCTCGCGCTGGGCGTCTCCCTGATCATCGCCTTCACCACGAATGTGTTCTGATGCAGTCACCTGAAACCGCCGAAGAGATGCTCCAGCTCGCGGCAGACGCCGCCGTCTCGAAGGGCGGTGAGGATCTCGTCGCGCTCAACGTGTCGGAGCCTCTCCCGCTCGTCGACATCTTCCTGCTGGTCACCGGAAACAGCGAGCGCAACGTCGCCGCGATCGCCGATGAGATCGAGGACCGGCTCATCGAGTCCGGTCACAAGCGGGTCCGCCGCGAAGGTCGTGCGGAGGCCCGCTGGGTCCTGCTCGATTTCGGCGACCTGATCGTCCACGTCTTCCATCAGGAGGAACGCGTGTACTACGGCCTGGAGCGCCTGTGGAAGGACTGCCCCGTGGTCCCGTTCGAGCTCTCCGAGTCCGCCGCGGCCGCAGACCGCGACTGACATGCGCACCCACCTGATCACCGGTGCCGGGTCGGGGATCGGCGCCGTCGTCGCGCGCCGCCTTCTCGAGCGCGGCGATCAGGTGACCGTCCTCGCCCGCGATGCGGGTCGAGCGAGGGAGATCACCGCCGGACTCCCGGGCGCCACCGCCCTCGTCGGCGACCTCGCGCAGCCGGGACGGCTGTCGTGGGCGCTCTCGAAGCAGCCCCTTCCCGAGCGCATCGACTCGCTGATCCATGTCGCGGGTGTCGTCGACCTCGGTCCGGTGGCCGACCTGCCCGCGAACCTCTGGGAGCAGCAGCTCGCTGTCAATCTCGTGGGGCCCGCGGAACTGACGCGTCTCCTGCTGCCGGTGCTGCGCGTCTCCCGTGCCAGGGTCGTGTTCGTGAACTCCGGTGCCGGCCTGCACGCCCACGCGGGGTGGTCGGCGTACGCCGCCTCCAAGCACGGTCTCAAGGCGCTGGCCGACTCCCTGCGTGCCGAGGAGTCGGAGCACGGGGTGCGAGTGACGTCGATCTATCCGGGCCGCACCGCGACTCCGATGCAGGAGCGCGTGCATCAGCAGGAGGGGCGCGAATACGATGCCGAGCGATTCATCACCGCCGACTCCGTCGCGTCCATGATCCTGACGGCACTCGACCTCCCGGATGATGCTGCGCTGACGGATCTGACGATCCGCCCTGCGGGCTGAACTCCGCGCTCGACCCCCGCGAACCTCTGTCAAGGGGCTGTGCACCCGCACATCCTCGGCGGATGATGAAAGCTGGGGACGAGTGTTGGAGGGAAACCGCATGACAGGAGATCCAGAGCCGAGATACGTTCTTCACCGTGTCACTCCGTCGGAGTGGGTGATCAACGATCGTCGCTATTCGCCCGACGACCCGCGCAACGTGGTCGGATGCATCTACGAGTATGCCGACACCGAGGTCGAGGTCGTCTGGCTTCGCGACCTGCCGCTGTCGGCACGGTACGCGAATGCGCAGGAGGTGCTCGACGAGGTCGCGCGGATCCAGGATCCGAGCAGGGCGACGAGGCCGATAGCCATCCCGCACCTGCCACCGCTCTACGCCACCTGAAAGACGCACAGAGCACAGACTGTGGGGCAGGGCCACCTCGGTGGCCCTGCCCCACAGTCATGAGTCGGTTCGGTCGCGAAGCGGTTCAGTCGGCATCCGCGTCGGGATCCGTCGGCTGCTCCGCTGCGAGTCTGTCAGCGGTGGCGCCGTCGACCTGATCCGCGTCGACATCGGTGTCGAGGACCTTCTCGCCATCGACCTCGCGGTGCGGCACTGCGTCGATGTCGCCGTCGTCGTCGGGTCGCGGGACCAGCGGGGGGATCGGTGTGGACATGGTGACTCCTCTCGTGTGTGTGATGGCGACCATAGAATGCTCACCGGTCGTGCGGCAGCGGGTTGACGGCATCGTCGGCGGAGGGTAGCCGGCATCACACCTCCTGATTTCCCCGTGGCCGACGGGCGTGTGCCGCGCGGCGAACCCAGGGGATCAGAGTGTCGAGGACGAGGAACCCCAGCAGCGTCCAGCCGACCAACGGCAGCCAGAGACCGGCGAGGACCGCTGCGACCGCGACGATCCCGATCTCCCACCACGGCGCCCCTCGGAGCGCCCGCCCGGGAGGACTTCCGACGATCCGCGACGGGTCGCGACGCGGACGCCGTCGCCACCACATCAGGTAGCCGAGCACGACCATGGCGGCGATGGCGAGGGCGACGACGAACAGCACGATCTGATTGGCGAGTCCGAACATCACCCCCATGTGGATGTTGATGCCCCAGCTCGCGAGTTTGGCTGCGAGCGGGATGTCGGCGAAGTCGACGCGGTCGACGACCTGCATGGTGGTTCCGTCGATCGCGAGGGGGTCGGATTCGGTGGGGAATCCGGTCTTGATCTCGCGGACCGTCCAGGCCGCCCCGGGCTCGGCGGGCGGCTTGATCTCCACCTGTCCGGTGTTGACGTTCTGCCGTTGCGCGATCGCGAGGACGGCGTCGAACGTCGCCGGGTTCGCCGATCCGCTGGGGGCGCTCTCCGCGCCGTGATGATGCGCATGTCCGTCGGACCCGGCCGTCGTGCCGTCGAGGCTGGTGCTGACCGTGGGGGTTCCCCAGTCGAGGGCTGCCCGCAGACTGTCGACGTTCGCCCCGGCGTACTGCGACCAGGTGATTCCCGTGGCCGACAGGAACAGTGCTCCCAGAAGCACCCACACGCCGAGCGAGGCGTGCCAGCCGAACAGCCTGCGATACCCGCGGTGGGTGGGGTCGGGGCGGAGCAGATCGCGCTTGACCCTGGCTTTGCGCAGCCGGATGACCCAGAGCGCGATGCCGGCGATGGCGACGATCCCGAGCCAGGAGGCCGCGAGCTCGCTGTACAACCGGCCGGGGTCGCCGAGGTTCAGCGTGCGGTGCAGGTTGCTGACCCAGGTGCGCAGGGGAGTGGCGCCGCTGGTGCCGTAGACCACCAGCTCCCCACGGATCTCCGCTGTGCCTGGGTCGACGAACACGGCCAGTGACTCGCTCGGGCCGAGACCGTCCACGGCGTACATGATGCGCGTCGTGTCTCCGGGTTCCGGTGCCGGGCGCACGGCGAACAGCGCCGTCCCCTCGCCCACGTGCGCGTTCGCGGCCTCGATCTGCGCGGCGAGCGGCACCGTGGAGTCCGGTGCCGGCGCATGCAACTCGTGGGCGTACACGGCCTGCTCGAGTTGCGGGGTCAGGGCGTAGAGCGCGCCGCTGAGTGCCGCGACGAGGATGAACGGGCCCACCAGGATCCCGGCGTAGAAGTGCAGGCGCAGCAGCAGTGCGCCGAGACGGGAGCCGCCGCGTCGCCGAGGCGGCTCGCCGGGAGTCGGAGGTGAGACGACGGTGCGTTCACGCACGCTCATGCGCCCACCCCTCCGGTGAGGAGGGTCTCACCGATGAACCCGCCCTCGGCGCATCCCGGTGGCACGGCGAACACGGCCGAGCCGATCGGAACGGTCCACTCGTTGAGCAGGTCCAGCTCGTCGAGGCGCTTCTGCATCGGCGTGAACTGGCGTTCGATGTCGGCCTGGAAGGACACGAAGAGCAGGCCCGACTCCGAGACCTCGGCGCCGCTCGGACGTTCGTCGTAGTTGTAGCCGCGCCGGAAGATCCGCTCCGCCCCGTCGCCGCGAGCGCGACGGATGTGCGCGAACGCGGGGATGACGGGGAAGCCGATCGCGGTCTTCGCCTCGAAGTCCGGCTCGTCGAACTCCTTCGTGCCGGTGAGGGGCGCGCCGTTCGCGAGAGTCCGGCCGACCGAGGCATCGCGGCCGCTGCGATCGAGGCGGTCCCACTTGTCGAGGTCCATGCGGATGCGGCGGATGACCATGCCCGTCCCTCCGGAGAGCCAGCCCTCCTCGGTCCACACGATCCGGTCGAAGTCGGCCGTCCCTGGCTCCGGGTTGGCGGTGCCGTCGACCTGGCCGAACAGGTTGCGCATGGTCGTACCCGGACGCTCGGTGCCGTAGGCGCGGCGAAAACCCTGTTGGGTCCAGCGGATGCCGGCGAACCCGCGGGCATCCTTCAACAGCATCCGCAGGGCGTGGGCGACGGTCAGCGGATCGTCTCCGGCGATCTGCAGCAGCAGGTCTCCGTCGGAGAACTCGGGCTGCAGCCGGTCCACGCGGAAGGCGGGGAGGGGAGCGAGCCAGGCGGGCGGGGTGCCGCCCGCCCGCGCGACGAATCCGGGACCGAAGCCGAACGTGACGGTGAGGCGTGCGGGAGAGAGCGCGAGCTCGGGTTCGGAGTCCGCGAGCGCGGGCCGCCCCTGGGTGAGGCGCGCGGCGTCGTCGGTGAGGATGCGCATCAGGCGGGTCAGTGCGGTCCTGTCGGTGTCGTCGTGCAGATCGAGGGCCACGAAGACTCCGTGCGCCTGGGCGGCGGTGTCCACCCCGGCCTGATGTGCGCCGAAGAACGGCACGGTCTCCGTTCCGTTCATCGGGGTCGAGACGGCCGTGCTGTCCGTCGAGGGTCGATTCAGGGCAATGTCCGCTCCCACCGCCGCGACCGCGCCGACACCGGCGACAGCTCCTCCGAGGAGGAACTGCCGCCGGGTCGACCCGGAGCGACGGGAGCGGGCGCCCTCAGTGGGCGCCGCCATCAGTGATCCATGCCCTCTTCGTGCTCGGAGCCGTCTTCGTAGTTCTCGTTCGCGCCCGAGTAGTCCTTCACCGGAGCGGTGAACTCGTAGGTCGAGTCGTCGGAGAATGTGAGGGTGAACGTCGCCTCGTCACCGGCGAGCAGCGGCGCGGTGAGATCCATCAGCATGATGTGGTTCCCGCCCGGCTCCAGCGTGAGCTCCGAGCCGGCGGGGATGACGAATCCGCCCTCGATCTCGCGCATGACCATCTCGCCGGATTCGTTCTCGACGGTCTCGTGGAGTTCGAGCATGTCGGAGGAGGGGGACGAGACCGAGACCACGGTCACATCCTCGTCGCCACTGTTGGAGAGCACGCCGAACGCGGCCGACATGCCGTCGTCGGCTGCCTTGACCCAGGCATCGTCGATCGTGACGACGTCGCCCGCAGGGGCGCTCTTCGTCTCGACGGGGGCGCTGCCGGCCGCGCAGCCGGTGAGGGCGAGCAGCGAGACCGTGAGGATCGCGGTCATTCGGGAAAGGGGGGTGGTGTTCATGATGGTGCCTTTCACAGCTCATCTGTCGTGCGAGGACGACGAAGGATTCGATACAGGACGAAGGCGAGCGCGGCCACGGCCGCCCCGCCTGCTCCGACGAGCAGCACCCTGGTGGCACCGCCCGTCTCGTCGGCGATCTGATCTGCGGCAGGGGTCGAGCCGGTCGTGGCTGCTCCGTCGGCCGGCTGGTCGCCGGCCGGCGTCGCGCCGATCGGCATCGGCTCGGCGTCGCCGATCGTGAAGGGGATGACGCCCGAGATCGGGTGTCCGTCCTCCGATACGACCTGCCACCGCACCTGATAGCCGGCCACCGGCATCTCAGGGTCCACCGGCGCGGTCACCGTGTTCCCGGCGACCGTCACCGGGCCGGTCACCCAGTCCGTGCCGGACTCGTCGACGACGAGCACGACGGCGCCGGTCAGTTCGGAATCCAGCACGAGCAGTTCGCCCGAGAAGGTCATGGAGACGGTCGAGGGTGCGGACGCGAGCTGTTCCCCGTCGCCGGG
>NZ_JBEOUR010000079.1:0-14302 GCF_040302605.1 Microbacterium sp. NPDC097977 | reverse complement strand
CGCACATCCAGGGCGAGCCCCGCGAACGGCACTACTTCCCCGAGTCCCCGCCGTCTCAGGGCGTCGCCACGCGCTGAGACGGAACCACCGCACCACGGCTCGGCCGTGTCGGCTCACGCACAGCACAGAGCCCCGGCTTCGACGCGCATCTCTACGGAGATGTCGTCGAAGCCGGGGCTCGGTGGCCTCGGAGCGCGCTCCTCGATGTCTGTGAATCGAGAACGCGCTACCGGGTGTCAGACGCCGAAGTACAGCTCGTACTCGAACGGGTGCGGGCGCTGAGCCATCGGCAGGATCTCGTTCTCGTACTTGTACGAGATCCAGGTCTCGATGAGCTCCTCGGTGAACACGCCGCCCTCGAGGAGGAACTGGTGGTCCTCCTTCAGCGCGTCGAGCGAGTCGAGCAGCGAGTTCGGAACCTGGGGGATGTTCTTCGCCTCCTCGGGAGGAAGCTCGTAGAGGTCCTTGTCGACCGGCTCGTGCGGTTCGATGCGGTTCTTGATGCCGTCGAGGCCGGCCATCAGCTGCGCGGCGAACGCGAGGTACGGGTTGCCCGAGGCATCCGGTGCACGGAACTCGATGCGCTTGGCCTTCGGGTTCGACCCCGTGATCGGGATACGGATCGCGGCCGAGCGGTTTCCGGCCGAGTAGACCAGGTTGACCGGAGCCTCGAAGCCCTTGACCAGGCGGTGGTAGCTGTTCAGCGTCGGGTTGGTGAACGCCAGCAGTGCCGGCGCGTGCGCCAGGATGCCGCCGATGTACCAGCGCGCGATGTCGCTGAGCTGGCCGTAGCCGGCCTCGTCGTAGAACAGCGGCTTGCCGTCGTTCCACAGCGACTGGTGCGTGTGCATGCCCGAGCCGTTGTCGCCGTACAGCGGCTTCGGCATGAAGGTGGCGACCTTGCCCCACTCCTCGGCGGTGTTCTTGACGATGTACTTGAACTTCAGGATGTCGTCCGCCGAGTGCACCATGGTGTCGAAGCGGTAGTTGATCTCCTGCTGGCCGGCGGTGCCCACCTCGTGGTGCGAGCGCTCGAGGATGAACCCGGCCTCGATCAGCTTCAGGGTGATGTCGTCGCGCAGGTCAGCGGTCTTGTCGACCGGGCTGACGGGGAAGTAGCCGCCCTTGTACGGGGTCTTGTTGGCGAGGTTTCCGCCCTCCTCCTCGCGACCGGTGTTCCACGCGGCCTCCTCGGAGTCGACCTTGTAGAAGCTCTCGCCGGCGGTGACCGAGTAGCGCACGTCGTCGAAGATGTAGAACTCGGCCTCGGGAGCGAAGAACGCGGTGTCGGCGATGCCGGTCGAGGCGAGGTACTTCTCAGCCTTCTTGGCGACCTGACGCGGGTCCTTGGAGTAGATCTCCCCGGTGCGCGGGTTGTAGATGTCGAAGATCATCACGAGCGTGCTCGCCTCGCGGAACGGGTCCATGTAGGCCGTCGTCACGTCGGGGATGAGCTGCATGTCGGACTCGTGGATGCTGGCGAATCCGCGGATCGACGAGCCGTCGAACAGCTGACCGTCGACGAAGAAGTCCTCGTCCACGGTCGCAGCAGGGATGTTGAAGTGCTGCTGGACACCAGGAAGATCAGTGAATCGGATGTCAAGGAACTTGACGTCGTTCTCCTTGATGTAGCTCAGCACCTCGGACGAATCTTTGAACATGTACGACTCCTGGATTGCGGATCGATGGCTTCACGGCCATTGTGCACAGTACGTGCGGGGCGTTACTCCACGGTATCCGCTTTGTTTCGAACGTGTTACGCGCCGGTAGGCTTGTGACGTGACGGACGCTGTGAACACGTATCCCGGAGAACGCCTCGGAATGCCCCGGACGGGTACGAGCAGCATCGCCAGACCGGGCCGGCGGATCGGCGCGCTCCTCATCGACTACCTCGCCGCGACGATCATCGCCACGGGGTTCCTGGGCTACGACCAGTTCGCGCTGCCGAGCGAGGCGGGGCTGACCATGTTCGCTCCGATGGCGGTCTTCGCGGTGCTGCAGATCCTGTTCATCCCGACCGCGGGCGGAAGCCCGGGACACCGCATCCTCGGGATGCGGCTCGTGCGCCTCGACGGCGGCTGGGTGGGGCTCTGGCGCCCGATCGTGCGCACGCTGCTGCTCGTCATCGTGATCCCCGCCGTCGTGTTCGACGCCGATCAGCGCGGACTCCACGACAAGGCGACGGGGCTCGTGCTCATCCGCGCCTGACGCGCCGCGTCACTCCTTGCCGCGGTTGCGGCGTCGGGCCTCGCGCGGTGCTCGTCCACCGACGAAGGACCGCGCCGGATCGACGAGATAGCCCCGACGGAGAGCCTCGCGTCCGATGAGCATCCGGAATCCCATCTCGTCGCGATTGCTCAGCGTCACCTCGGCGAGCACCTCGCGGTCGTGCAGACGGATGAGCATCTCGACGACCAGACGCTCCTGGGCATGGCCTGAGGAGCTCCGCACCGCGCGTCGGTCGTGCACCGGAGACTCCACCACCACCGCATCCTCCTGGCTGTCCTGCCAGGGCTTGACGCGGAATCGCACCCACGACACGCCGTCGCGCTCGAACTCGTGGATCTCGAACGCATGCAGCGAGGAGGTCCGCGCACCCGTGTCGATCTTGGCCTTGAGCCAATCGACGCCGAGATCAGGCAGGCTCACCCATTCTCGCCACCCGATAAGGGTGTTTGAATGGTGGGACGACTTGTTCACCCGACCATCCTGGCAGGAAATCCCCGTGAAGATCGCAGTGCTCTCCCGTGCGCCGCAGGCGTACTCCACCCAACGACTGCGAGCCGCGGCTCTTCAGCGTGGTCACACCGTCAAGGTGCTCAACACGCTGCGCTTCGCGATCGACCTCACCGCCGACGAGCCCGACCTGCATTACCGGGGCCGCCAGCTCAGCGATTACGACGCGATCCTCCCGCGCATCGGCAACTCGATCACGTACTTCGGCACGGCCGTCGTGCGCCAGTTCGAGCAGATGGACGTCTACACGCCCAACACGGCCAACGGGATCTCCAGCGCCCGCGACAAGCTGCGGGCGAACCAGATCCTCTCCCGCCACAACATCGCGATGCCGCCCACCGCGTTCGTGCGCAACCGCGCCGACGTGCGTCCCGCGATCGAGCGGGTCGGCGGTGCGCCCGTAGTGATCAAGCTGCTCGAGGGCACCCAGGGCATCGGCGTGATCCTCGCGCCGCAGGTGAAGGTCGCCGAGGCCATCATCGAGACGCTGCACTCCACGAAGCAGAACGTGCTCATCCAGAAGTTCATCTCCGAGAGCCGCGGCCGTGACATCCGCGCCCTCGTCGTGGGTGACCGCGTCGTCGCCGCGATGCGACGGTCGGCTGCGGGTGACGAGTTCCGCTCGAATGTGCACCGCGGTGGATCGGTCGAGGCGGTCGAACTCGACCCCGTCTACGAGCGCGCGGCCGTGCGCTCGGCCCAGATCATGGGACTCCGCGTGGCGGGCGTCGACATGCTCGAAGGCGAAGACGGGCCGCTGGTGATGGAGGTCAACTCGTCTCCCGGGCTGCAGGGCATCGAGATGGCCACCAAGCTCGACGTCGCCGGCGCGATCATCGACTACATCGCCGGCCAGGTCGCGTTCCCCGAGATCGATGTCCGTCAGCGGCTGACCGTCTCGACGGGCTACGGAGTGGCCGAGCTCATGGTGCACGGCGCCGTGGACCTGGTGGGCAAGACCCTCGGCGAGGCCGGCCTGTGGGAGCGCGACATCACGGTTCTCACCCTGCATCGCGGAGTCTCGGTCATCCCGAACCCGCGCAAGCACGTCGTCCTCGAGGCCGAGGATCGCCTGTTCTGCTTCGGCAAGCTCGACGAGATGCGATCGATGGTGCCCGAGCGTCGCCGCCGTCGCGCCAAGGTGCGTCGACTTCCGCGGCAGCCGCTGTCGGAGTGAACGACGAAGCGCGGCCGTTCCTCGGATGAGGGCGGCCGCGCTTCGTTCGTCTGCGGTGGTGCGGGATCAGCGCGGGCGCTGCGCCCTGACTTTGGTGGGGTCGATGCCCTTCGGGATCGGCAGCGAGGAGATCGACTGCGACACGGACTCGATGCGGCGGATCACGGCACCCATCGTGGCCTTATCGATCACCTTGGGCAGCTTCTTGATCGTCTTGGCGAGGTCGGCGATCGCGACGTCGTCGTCACCGTGGCCGATGTAGATGACGGTCACGGGCACCCCGTGGGCGACGCGGGCGGCCTTGCTGCGCTCATCGTTGACGAGGCGGCTCAGACGTCCGCGCGATCCTTCGCCGACCACCACGACGCCACCGCGACCGACGGCGCGGTAGACCGCGTCCTGAGTCTTGGGGTTGATGCCGACGGGAGTCTCCGACCCCTGCCAGTTGCGGCCGAGGCTGGTGCTGAGCACGTGCCCGGTGGCACCGGGCATGCCGTCGATCTTCTGGTACATGGCCGACGTCGACAGCCGTGTCATGAGGAACATCGCGCCGAGGATGCCGAGCATCAGGCCGGAGATGCCCCAGAGGATCAGGGTCCACACCTGGAACGGCGGGATCAGGTACCCGACGATGAGTCCGACGAGGACGCCGAGCACGAGCATCGCGATCTGGGCCCAGGGGAGCCAGGGGTAGATCTCTCTCGTGAACTTGAAGAGGGATTTGATCTGGGAGAAGAACCCCGGACGCTTCTCGGGCGCGGACGAACGGTTTGCCATGCAACAAGAATACCGACTGCGCGGTGCGCGCACGTCGTCGTTCGCGTCAGGCGGATTCCCAGGCCGGGACGATTCCTGCACCGATGGCGGATTCGGACGATTCGATCCCCAGTGCCGCTGTGGGGCCCTTCTGCCGCCGCGGGTGCGATGGGGTGGGGTGATGGCAGTCAGAGAGTCCCGGATGCGCGATGCGCCCCTCGTGCCGGGCGTGCATCGCGTGATCCGTCGGCTCGACGCCGGGGAGGGTCCGTTCGCGGGCCCTCTGGTGGTTCGGGGAGGATCTGCGGCCGTGCTCGTCGACGTGGGGGAGCTCGGCGGCTGGGCGGGCTGGGCACATGTGGGGGATGAGCATGTCGCCGCGCCGATCGACCTCGCGCGCCGCTCCGACGGCCATGATGCACTTCTGCCCTGGTGCACGGAGCGCGTGGGCGCACTGCTGGGACGTCGGGTGCTCGCGGAGGCGCCCCTCGCCGCCGGGGAGGTGACGACGATGGTGGCGAGCCTCCTGCGAGGAGTCGGCGAGCTCGTCCACTCCGATGACGGCGTCTGCACGGGAGAATGGTGGCTCACCGACGACGGGCGTCCGCTCTTCGTGATCGGCGGCGGCGCCGACGCATGCGCGGCCACCGCCCTCCTCGTGGAGCAGTTGCACAAGGACTGCTCCGACCGTGCACTGAGTCGTCTGCTCGGTCAGATCGTCGAGGGACTACGGGCCGTCGGCGGCACCGCGCAGATGTCCACGCGCAGGCTCGAGCGCTGGGAGACCGACCTGCTCGACACCGCGGCACCGCGACCCCTGCAGCGATCGGTGCAGGAACCGGTGCGGGTTCGGGATCTCGACACCGGACGCAGAGTCGTGGCCGGCCCCGTCACCCGGCGCGAGGGGCGCGTCGTGGAGGCGGGTCGCTCTCTTCTTCCCACCGCGGTACGAGGCGTCGTCGTCGCATGTGCGTCGGGGGTGGCGGGCGCGGCCTCTCGAGGTCTCCGGGCGCTCGGCTCCCGCCGCGGTGTCACCGGAGCCGGAGGTCGCTCGGTCACGTCCGACGCCGCGAAGACGTCACGTCGGCCCGACCGTCCGCGGGCGCGGCACCTGCGCGCGGCGGTGATGGCCGGCGTCGCCGCCTCCGTCGTGCTGGCGGCCGGGCTCCTGTGGCCGGCCGGGGCGACGCAGGGGCAGGACGACCCCGCAGCGAGCCGCTCCGCCGGGGAGGCCGCGCGGGCTGAGGAGCGCGGTGGAGAGCCCTCCTCGAGGCCGACGACCCCCGTGGCACCCGACGACGGCGCTGACCCCGCCGAGCCGCAGACGTCGGCAGAGCCGGAGGGAACCGCAGAGCCCGACCTCGATCCGGCGACGTCGGACGATCCGGTGGTCGCCGCACCCGCGGTGCTCGCCGTCTTCCGCGGATGCCTCGCCGCGAGCGATGCCGTGTGCGCCGATGCGGTGGCCGCCGGTTCGGCCGCCACGGTCTCGACGTTCGGGAAGGTGCTCGGCGGCTCTGCGATCGGTGATGACGACCGGCTGACGTTCGCGCCGGTCGACCAGTACGGCGATATCGCGGTGGTCAAGGTCTCATCGCCTGCCGGTACCACTCAGAAGGCCGCGACTGGGGTCCGCCACTGGATGCTCGTGCTCGTGAGGGTCGACGAGAAATGGCTGGTCCGCGACGCCTACGACGTCGCGGACCAGCCAGGGTGATGCAGTGGGTCAGGCTCCGAGCTGAGCGGCGAACTGCGCCGACTCGAGGCGTGCCTTGACGGCGCCGAGGAAGCGAGCAGCGTCTGCACCGTCGATGATCCGGTGATCGTACGACAGCGCGAGGTAGACGTACGAGCGCACGGCGATCGCATCCGCTCCACCGACCTTGACGAGGCCGGGGCGCTTGACGACCGTTCCGGTGCCGAGGATCGCCGACTGGGGCAGGAACACGACGGGGGTGTCGAACAGCGCGCCGCGCGAACCAGTGTTGGTCAGCGTGAACGTGCCGCCGGCGAGCTCGTCGGGCTTCAGCTTGTTGTCGCGGGTGCGGGCAGCGAGGTCGGCGATCTCATGGGCGATCTCGGCGATGTTCTTCGACGCCGCGTCGCGCAGGACCGGGGTCAGCAGACCGCGCTCGGTGTCGACCGCGATCGACACGTTCTCCGACTCGGGGTAGACGATCTGCTCGCCGTCGACCGTCGCGTTGACGATCGGGAAGGCGCGCAGCGCCTCGGCGGCTGCCAGCGCGAAGAACGGCAGGAACGACAGCTTGTCGCCCGTCTTCTCGAGGAACGATCCCTTGACGCTGTCGCGGTACTCCGCCAGCGCGGTCACATCGACCTCGACGACCGTCGTCAGCTGAGCGGTCTGCTGCATGGACTCCACAGCGCGCTTCGCGAGAACCTTGCGCAGACGCGACATCGGCTGGGTCGTGCCGCGCAGCGGCGAGACCTCGAGCGGTGCGGGGGCTGCCGGAGCGGCAGCGGCGGCGGGTGCTGCGCCGGCGCTCTCCGCGGCCTTCAGCACGTCCTCCTTGCGGATGCGTCCGCCGACTCCCGTGCCGGTGACGCTCGCGAGGTCGACACCCTGCTGCGACGCCAGGCGACGCACGAGCGGCGTCACGTAGAGGTTGTCGTTCTCGGTCGGCAGCGAGAGCTTCTGCTCCGCGGCCGGTGCCGGGGTCGAGGAACCTCCGGCGGCTCCGCCGGTCGCCTGCTCGGGAGCGGCTTCGGCGGGAGCCGCGACGGGGGCCTCGGCGGCGGGACGCTCAGCGGGCTTGTCGACGGGTGCCTCGGAGACGGGAGCCTGCGCGGCCGGGGCCGGAGCGGCGGCCTGGGCAGCGGGAGCCTCGGCAGCGGGTGCCGGAGCCTCGGCCGGAGCGGCTGCGGGGGCCGCACCGGATCCGACGCGAGCGAGGACTGCGCCGACGGCGACGGTCTCGTCTTCGGCGGCGACGATCTCCTGCAGCACGCCGGCGACCGGCGAGGGGATCTCGGTGTCGACCTTGTCGGTGGAGATCTCGAGCAGAGCCTCGTCGACCTCGACGCTGTCGCCGATCTGCTTCAGCCAGCGCGTGACGGTGCCCTCGGTGACGCTCTCGCCGAGTTCGGGGAGGACGATGTCCGTGGCGTCGCCCGAGGCGGCGGGAGCCGACGACTCGGCGGGTGCCGCAGGGGCCGGCTCGGCCGGGGCGGCGGGAGCGTCGGTGGCGGGCGCCGGCGCGGCAGGCTCGGGAGCCTGCTCTGAGGCCGGTGCGGCCTGCGCGGGGGCATCGTCGGACGGTGCCGCGGCGCTGCCGTCGCCGATGCGCGCGAGAAGCGCTCCGACCTCGACGGTCTCGTCCTCGGCGACGAGGATCTCCTCGATCACGCCCGAGACGGGCGACGGGATCTCGGTGTCGACTTTGTCGGTCGAGATCTCGAGCAGGCCTTCGTCCGCCTGAACGGTGTCTCCCACCTGCTTGAGCCAGCGGGTGACCGTACCCTCTGTGACGCTCTCGCCGAGCGGAGGGAGGACGACGGATGTGCTCATGACTGAGTCTCCTTCAAGAAGTTAAATGACGCGTGACTAGCTTAGTGAACTGTTCACCGGTTGGTGTTCAGAGGGCGTGCAGCGGCTTTCCCGCGAGAGCGAGGAAGGCTTCGCCGAGTGCCTCGCTCTGGGTGGGGTGCGCATGGATCAGGGGGGCGATGTCCTCGGGGTGAGCCTCCCACGCGACGGCCAGCTGGCCCTCGGTGATGAGTTCGCCCACGCGATCGCCGAGCAGGTGGACGCCCACGACGGGTCCGTCCTTGAGGCGGACGACCTTGACGAGACCGCTGGTGCCGATGATCTCGCTCTTGCCGTTTCCTGCGAGGTTGTACTCGTAGGCGATCACCGCGTCCGCTCCGTGCTCGGCGACGGCCGCATCCTCGGTGATCCCGACGGAGGCGACCTCGGGGCTGGAGTAGGTCACCTTCGGGATCTGCACGTCGGGGACGTTGACGGGGGAGAGCCCGGCGATCCGCTCCGCGACCGCGATCCCCTGCTGGAAACCTCGGTGAGCGAGCTGGAGGCCCGGCGTGATGTCGCCGACGGCCCACACGCCGGGGACGCCCGTGCGCAGATCCTGATCGACGGTCACGAAACCGCGGTCGAGGGAGACCCCCGCCTCCTCGAATCCGAGATCGGCGGTGACCGGACCGCGTCCGACGGCGACGAGCAGGTAGTCCGCGGTGAAGGTCTTGCCGTCTTCGAGCGTGACGGTGACCGACGTGTCGTCCTGCACGGCGCTCTGGTACCGCACGCCGAGCGAGTATTGGATGCCGCGGCGTCGGAACGCCCGCTCCAGGCCCTTGCTCATCGCGATGTCCTCATTGGGGACGAGATGCGGGAGGGCCTCGATGATCGTGACCTCGGTGCCGAAGGAGCGCCAGACGCTGGCGAACTCGACGCCGATGACGCCGCCGCCGAGCACGAGGACGCGCTCGGGGATGACGTCGAGGGAGAGCGCCTGCTCGCTCGTCAGGATGCGTCCGCCGATCTCGAGACCGGGCAGGGTGCGGCTGTACGAGCCGGTCGCGAGGATGACATCGGTGCCGACGTACACGTCGTCGCCGACGCTGACAGACCGGTCCGCGTTCACGCGTCCGGCACCGGCGACCGTGGTGATGCCCCGTGCCTTCACGAGGCCCTCGAGCCCCTTGTACTTCTTCGCGACGATCCCTTCGCGGTAGGCGCGCACGCCCGCGGGGTCGATCCCGTCGAGAGTCGCGGAGATTCCCACATGGGCAGCATCCCGCACGTGCTCAGCCACCTCCGCCGCATGCAGCAGTGCCTTGGTGGGGATGCAGCCGCGATGCAGGCACGTGCCGCCCACCTTGTCCTTCTCGATGAGGGCGACGGACTTGCCCAGCTCGCTCGCGCGCAGAGCCGCGGCGTAGCCGCCGCTTCCCCCGCCCAGGACGACGATGTCGAAGGTGTGCGTGGTCATGGTCATGCCTCCTTGTGGGATGCTTCGGCGAACGCGATGATCGATCGGACCATCGCCCCGGTCGGGCCCTTGCCGGTGAAGCCGTACGGCGCACCGTTGTGCTCTCCGGATCCCGCGATGTCGAGATGCACCCACGGGATCCGCGGCGCGTCCTTCTCGTCGGAGACCCGGCCGATGAAGCGGCGCAGGAACAGTCCCGCGTACGAGGCGCCGCCCATGCGGTCGCCCATGTTGGCGTTCTGCATGTCGGCGATGGGGGAGTCGAGCATCTCTTCCATGTAGGCCGGCAGCGGCATGTGCCAGGCGAGCTCGTCGGCCTTCTCCGCAGCGGACAGGAACTCGGCGACCGCGTCGTCGTCTCCGAACACGCCGGTGTGGCGGTGGCCGAGGGCCATCAGGATCGCGCCGGTCAGGGTCGCGACGTCGATGATGAGATCGGGATTCTCGCGGCTCGCAGCGACCAGGCCGTCGGCGAGCACCAGGCGTCCCTCGGCATCGGTGTTGGGGACCTCGACGGTCGTGCCGTCGAGAATGCGGATCACGTCGCCGGGGCGCAGCGCGCGCCCGGACGGCATGTTGTCGGTGATGCACAGCCAGGCGGTCACCCGCACGGGGAGTGCCAGAGCGGCGATGGCGCGCAGGGCAGCGGCGCTGGTGGCGGCGCCCGCCATGTCGAACTTCATGCCGACCATCGACGCCGCGGGCTTGAGCGACAGGCCTCCGGTGTCGAACGTGATGCCCTTGCCGACGAGCGCGATGTGGCGCGTGGCGTTCTCGGGCGCGTAATCGAGTCTGACCAGGCGCGGGGGCCGGTCTGACCCCTGGGCGACGCCGAGGATCCCTCCGAAGCCCTCTGCGGCGAGCCGCTCCTCGTCGTAGATCGTCACGGACACGTCGAGGTCCGCGACGCTGTCGGCGGCGCTCTGCGCCAGCTGCGCGGGGCTCTGCCACTCCGCAGGCGTCGAGACCAGGTCCTTGATGAGCGCGACGGCCTCACCCACGGCGACCGCCCTGTTCAGAGCGGCATCGTCGAGTTCGGCATGCAGGACGACGGCGGATGCACGGGTCTTGCCCTGCTCGCGGCGGTAGTCGTCGAACCGGTAGCCGCCGAGCACGGCGCCCTCGGCGGCCGCATCGGCGAACGCCTCGAGCTCGGGGGAGAGGGCGAGGGCGATGTTGGTGAAGCCGGTCAGGGAGCGCAGCGCTGTTCCGACGGCGTCGCGGACGGCGGCGGCGTCGGGGGTGCGCCCCGCACCGACGACGGCGAACGGGAGTGTGGTGACCTCGGGCGCGTACACACGGGTGAATGCGGACGGCGATCCGGTGAAGCCGATCCCCTCGAGCGATTCGGCCAGCCCGGGGTGGGCGGACAGCGAATCCGTCGAGTCCGAGATGTCGGAGATGACGAGCACTGCGGCGTCTGCAGCGCTTCCGGGGAACTGATCTGAGGTGCGCGAGAGCGCGGGAAGCGTCATACCTCCATCCTAGGGATGGTCGGACGTGGGGACGGCGGGCGGCCTGTTCGCTCTCAGCATGACGGTCGTCACCCGTCGCCGCGATGCGGCTCGTAGCATGGACACATGCCCTTCTCCGGAGAGATCCATGAACGTGTCGCGAACGCGCCGGCAGTGCCGCGCGGGCTGCCCCTTGTGCTGCTCCTGACGGGTTTCACCGACGCGGGCAACGCGGTCTCCGGGCTCATCGAGCACCTCCGCGAGACGACCTCTCCCCAGCCGATCGCCGTCTTCGACAACGACGTACTGCTGGACTACCGGGCGCGTCGCCCGGTGATCTCGTTCGATCAGGATCACCTCACCGAGTTCCGCCCCGCTCGGCTCGAACTGTCCCTCGCGACCGATGCGCTCGGCCAGAAGTTCCTGCTGCTGGCGGGCTACGAGCCCGACTTCGCCTGGAACGAGTTCGCACGCACGGTGGTGGAGCTGGCCGACGAGTTCGAGGTGTCCGGGCTGAACTGGGTGCATTCGATCGCCATGCCCGTGCCGCACACGCGCCCGATCGGCACCACGGTGAGCGGCAACCGCCGTGAGCTCACGGTGGCCCATTCCGTGTGGCGTCCCCGCACCCAGGTGCCGGCGACGGCGGGTCATCTGCTCGAGTTCCGCTTCGCCGAGCACGGTGAGCGGGTCGTGGGCTTCGTGCTCCTGGTCCCGCACTACCTCGCCGAGACCGAGAACCCCGACGCCGTCATCGCGGCGGCGGAGAAGCTGATGGCCGCGACAGGGCTCGTGCTCATCCTCGACGTGGTCCAGGACCGTCGTGAGGACTACCTCGCGCGCATCGACGAGCAGGTGCTCGGAAACGACGAACTGCAGCAGATGGTGCATGGACTCGAGCGTCGCTATGACGCCTACATGGCCGGTCGCGACCCCGAGGACGGCTCGTACGACGAGGGCGGGTTCAATGAGCGCGACCTCCCCAGTGCGGACGAGCTGGCCGCCGAACTCGAGCGATATCTTGCTTCGCGGCCGACGGGCGACGAGGACAAGCCCGGCCGCGGCTGAGGTCCCGGTCGAAACTTCGGCCGAATGCGCCGGCATGCCCGCACGTGTGCGATACTAGGACTCTGACCCGTTGTCAATCGATCTTTTCGGAGATCCGACTTGACAAGGGTCTTACTAGTGTCCGAAATGCTCCGGGGCCTGCGAGCGGCCCCGTGAAAGGCGAAACGTGACTCCTGCCACGACGAAGAAGACCCGGACGAAGAAGACCGCCGACGCTCCCGAAGTCGACGCTCCGGTCGAGGAGACGGTCGAGAAGCCCGTCCCGAAGACCGCCGCGCAGCGGGCGGCCGCAAAGCGCGCGCCAGCGAAGAAGAAGAAGGCGGATGACATCGTCGAAGACGACGAGGCTCCCGCCGCCGCAGAGCCCGAGGAAGACGACGAGGACGCGAAGCCCGCGTTCACCGAACCCCTTCCCACCGGCGCGATCGTCATCTCGTCCAACGACGACGAGGACGTGCCGGTCTACTCGACGCAGATCACCGGCGCGACCGCCGATCCCGTCAAGGATTACCTGAAGCAGATCGGAAAGGTCGCGCTGCTGAACGCGGCCGAAGAGGTCGAGCTCGCGATGCGGATCGAAGCCGGTCTCTTCGCGGAGGAGAAGCTGTCGACGATGACCGCCGCCGAGAAGGCCGGTCAGCTGGGACTCGACCTGCAGTGGGTGGCCCGGGACGGCCAGCGTGCCAAGAGCCACCTGCTCGGCGCCAACCTGCGTCTCGTCGTCTCGCTCGCCAAGCGCTACACCGGTCGCGGCATGCAGTTCCTGGATCTGATCCAGGAGGGCAACCTCGGTCTCATCCGCGCGGTCGAGAAGTTCGACTACACCAAGGGCTTCAAGTTCTCGACCTACGCCACCTGGTGGATCCGTCAGGCGATCACGCGCGCCATGGCCGACCAGGCCCGTACCATCCGCATCCCGGTGCACATGGTCGAGGTCATCAACAAGCTCGCCCGCGTGCAGCGCCAGATGCTGCAGGACCTGGGCCGCGAGCCCACTCCGGAAGAGCTCAGCCGTGAGCTGGACATGACGCCCGAGAAGGTCGTCGAGGTGCAGAAGTACGGTCGCGAGCCGATCTCCCTGCACACGCCCCTCGGTGAAGACGGTGACAGCGAGTTCGGTGACCTCATCGAGGACACCGAGGCCGTCGTCCCCGCCGACGCGGTCGGATTCACGATGCTGCAGCGCCAGCTCGAGCAGCTGCTCGATTCGCTGTCGGAGCGCGAGGCCGGTGTCATCCGGATGCGCTTCGGCCTCGGTGACGGACAGCCCAAGACGCTCGATCAGATCGGTGACACGTTCGGCGTGACGCGTGAGCGCATCCGCCAGATCGAGTCGAAGACGATGGCGAAGCTGCGCCACCCGAGCCGCTCGCAGTCGCTGCGGGACTACCTCGAGTGATGCAGGCGAACGAGGGCAAAGCGCTCGAGACCCGCGTCGAGGGCAAGACCTACGCGCGAATCCCGCTGCGCACCAGGGTCGTCATGCCGAACGACGACCTGGACTCCGTCATCGCGGAGTACGCGAAAGATGCGGTGCAGCCGGGCGACCTGCTGTTCGTGACCGAGAAGATCGTCGCGATCACGCAGGGACGCTCGTACCGTCTCGATGAGATCACGCCGCGTCCGCTCGCACGGTTCCTCTCCCGGCATGTGGTGCGCACGTCGTACGGCATCGGTCTCGGCATGCCCGAGACCATGGAGATGGCGTTGCGCGAGTGCGGCACGCTGCGGATCCTGTTCGCGGCCGGCGTCTCGGTGCTCTCGAAGGCGATCGGGCGCAGCGGTGACTTCTACCGGATCGCCGGTGACAAGGCCCGTGCGATCGACGGCCCCACCAAGAACACGATCCCGCCGTACAACGAGGCGGTCGTGCTCGGACCCAAGAACCCGCGTGACGTCGCTCTGCGGGTGCAGAAGCTGGTCGGTGGTGCGGTCGACGTGGCCGTGGTCGACATCAACGACATCGGCGGCAACATCCTCGGTTCGACTCTCGACAAGGCCGGAGAGCGCCGTCTCGTGCAGATCCTCGGCGACAACCCGCTCGGCCAGGCGACCCAGTCCACCCCGATGGGGATCGTCCGCGAGGTCTGAGCCCCACAGGCGCGATACATGCGAGAAGGCCCGGATGCTCGGCATCCGGG
>NZ_JBEOUR010000078.1:0-14621 GCF_040302605.1 Microbacterium sp. NPDC097977 | reverse complement strand
TGCACGCCCACACGGACTGGTCGGACGGCACGACGCCGATCCCGGTGATGGCCGCTGCCGCGCGAGCGCTGGGGCACGAGTATCAGGCGATCACCGATCACTCGCCGCGCCTGCGCGTCGCCCGCGGGCTCTCGTCCAAGCGCCTGCGGGAGCAGATGCCGCTCGTGCGGGCCGAGTCCGGCGACGGCTTCACCCTGCTGGCGGGCATCGAGGTCGACATCCTCGACGACGGCGCCCTCGATCAGGAGGAGCAGCTGCTGAACGAACTGGACATCGTGGTGGCGTCGGTCCACTCGAAGCTGCGGATGGACAGGCGGCCGATGACGGCGCGCATGCTCGCCGCCGTGGCGCATCCGCGCGTCAACGTCCTCGGTCACTGCACCGGGCGCCTCGTCCAGGGCGAGCGCGGGACCCGCCCGGAGTCGCAGTTCGACGCCGAGGCGGTGTTCGCCGCCTGTGCCGAGAACGGCGTCGCCGTCGAGATCAACTCACGTCCGGAGCGCCAGGATCCGCCGGATGAACTGATCGCGATCGCCCTGGAGGCCGGCTGCCTCTTCTCGATCGACTCCGATGCGCACGCGCCCGGCCAGCTCTCGCTGCTCGATCACGGCGCGGAGCGTGCCGAGCGGGCGGGCGTGCCCGCCGCGCGCATCGTCACGACGTGGGGGCTGGAGCGGCTGCTCGCCTGGGCGCGGTGACGCGCGGTCAGCCCTGGCCGTCGATGCCCGCGATCGCCGTGATCGCCCGCGTCATCGACGACCCCAGGTTCCACCTGTCTGCGACGGCCGTCGCGGCGTCGACCTCGGCGGGGTCGAGGGGGCGGAGCGCATCGCCGGGCGCCTCGATGTCGAGATCGGAGGCGACGGCGACCACCGTGGGTGCGACGTCGAGGTAGTCCGTCGCGGCCAGGATCTTCGCGCGGACGCCCGCGCTCATCCCTTCTCCGGCTGCGGCGGCCGCTCGGATGCCGACGAGGTCGGCGTGAGTCTGCAGCAGCGTCGCCGCCGTCTTCTCTCCGACTCCGGTCACACCCGGAAGGCCGTCGGAGGCGTCGCCGCGCATCGTGGCGAAGTCCGCATACTGCGAGGGGAGCACGCCGTACTTAGCCACCACGACGGCATCCGTCACGATCTCGAGGTTGCTCATGCCGCGAGCGGTGTAGATGACCCGCACATCTCTCTCGTCGTCGACCAGCTGGAACAGGTCCCTGTCTCCGGTGACGATGTCCACGGGCATCGTGGCGTGCGTGGCGAGCGTGCCGATCACATCGTCGGCCTCATGCTCGGCGACGCCGATGATCGGGATGCGGAGCAGCCCGAGGGTCTCGCGGATCAGAGGTATCTGCGCCTCGAGCGGATCGGGCACCTCCTCGACGTCAGGGCCGGCCGGAACGACCTCCACGACACGGTGCGACTTGTAGCTCGGGATCAGATCGACCCGCCACTGAGGACGCCAGTCGTCGTCCCAGCAGGCCACCACATGGGTGGGCTCGTACAGCGTGACCAGCTTCGCGACGATGTCGAGCAGCCCTCGTACGGCGTTGATGGGGGAGCCGTCGGGCGCCGTCACCTTGTCGGGGACACCGTAGAAAGCGCGGAAGTAGAGGCTGGCGGTGTCGAGCAGGAGCAGCTTGTCGGCGCGAGGCATGCACACAGTCTGTCAGCGCACCCCGCGCCGCGACATCTCGTCCGTCAAAGAGTCCTCGGATCTGATAGCCTTGACTGTCACTCGTGGCGTGCCTGTGCATGCCCGGGTGGCAGAAACCCACACCATCGCTGCAGAGCTCGCAGTCGGCCGTGCGCGGCCGGAGCCTTCAGCCCGAGTCTCCATTCACAAGGACAACCCACTACATGACTACCGCAACGACCGCCCCGGCCACCAAGCAGGTCGCCATCAACGACATCGGATCTGCTGAGGACTTCCTGGCCGCGGTCGAGAAGACCCTGAAGTTCTTCAACGACGGCGACATCATCGAAGGCACGATCGTCAAGATCGACCGCGATGAGGTTCTGCTCGACGTCGGATACAAGACCGAGGGCGTCATCCCCTCGCGAGAGCTCTCCATCAAGCACGACGTCGACCCGAACGAGGTCGTCAAGGTCGGCGACGAGGTCGAGGCCCTGGTTCTCCAGAAGGAGGACAAGGAAGGCCGTCTGATCCTCTCCAAGAAGCGTGCTCAGTACGAGCGTGCCTGGGGAGACGTCGAGAAGATCAAGGAGAACGACGGCGTCGTCACCGGTACGGTCATCGAGGTCGTCAAGGGTGGACTCATCGTCGACATCGGCCTCCGTGGCTTCCTCCCGGCCTCGCTCATCGAGCTGCGCCGTGTCCGCGACCTCACGCCGTACCTCGGTCAGGAGATCGAGGCCAAGATCCTCGAGCTCGACAAGAACCGCAACAACGTCGTCCTCAGCCGCCGCGCGCTGCTGGAGCAGACGCAGTCGGAGTCGCGCACCACGTTCCTGAACAACCTCCACAAGGGTCAGGTCCGCAAGGGTGTCGTGTCGTCGATCGTCAACTTCGGTGCGTTCGTCGACCTGGGCGGCGTGGACGGCCTCGTGCACGTCTCCGAGCTGTCCTGGAAGCACATCGAGCACGCCTCCGAGGTCGTCGAGGTCGGCCAGGAGGTCACCGTCGAGATCCTCGAGGTCGACCTCGACCGCGAGCGCGTCTCCCTGTCGCTCAAGGCGACGCAGGAGGACCCGTGGCAGGTCTTCGCCCGCACCCACGCGATCGGTCAGGTCACGCCGGGTAAGGTCACCAAGCTCGTTCCGTTCGGTGCGTTCGTTCGCGTCGCAGACGGCATCGAGGGCCTCGTCCACATCTCCGAGCTCTCCAGCAAGCACGTCGAGCTGGCCGAGCAGGTCGTGTCGGTCGGCGAAGAGGTCTTCGTCAAGGTCATCGACATCGACCTCGAGCGTCGCCGCATCTCGCTCTCGCTGAAGCAGGCGAACGAGGCCGTCGACGTCAACGGCACCGAGTTCGACCCGGCTCTGTACGGCATGCTCGCCGAGTACGACGAGGCCGGCGAGTACAAGTACCCGGAGGGCTTCGACCCCGAGACCGGTGCGTGGAAGGAAGGCTTCGACACCCAGCGCGAGGCATGGGAGCAGGAGTACGCTGCAGCCCAGTCCCGTTGGGAGGCCCACAAGGCTCAGGTTGCCAAGGCAGCCGAGGCCGAGGCAGCCGCTGGCGACGACTTCGGTGGCCAGGTCTTCTCGAGCGAGGCCGCAGGCGCGGGCACGCTGGCAGACGACGAGGCCCTCGCGGCGCTCCGCGAGAAGCTGTCGGGCGGCAACGCTTAAGCATCACGCTCTGGAACGGGCCGTCATCCTTCGGGATGGCGGCCCGTTCCGCGTCTCCGCCTGTTCCCCGTGCTCCGTGACCGCACATTACGGCGGCATTCGTCACATTTCTGCGAGTTGGACAGCATGGGGATATGACTTCCCTGCTCTCCGCGCCCTCCACGGCACGCGTCCCGGCGATCGCCGGGACCGCTCAGCCCGTGCGCCTGCACGGTGTGGAGCGGAGCTTCCCCGTGGCCCGTGGCCGGCGCGAGGTTCTGCGCGGGGTCGACGTCGAGGTCGCGGCCGGCGAGATCGTCGCGATCGTCGGTCCCTCGGGATGCGGAAAATCCACTCTCCTGCGTCTGGTCGGCGGGCTGGACGCACCGACGAGCGGCAGCATCTTCCTCGCGGACACCGACGTCGCCGACGTCGACGAGCGCACCGCGATCGCCTTCCAGGAACCCCGGCTCCTGCCATGGCGCACGATCGCGCAGAACGTCGAGCTCGGACTTCCCCGCGGCACCGCGCGACGCGAAGGGCGCGAACGCGTGCGCGAGCTGCTCGACCTGGTCGGTCTCGAGCAGGCGGCCGACCAGCGGCCGCGCGAGGTGTCCGGCGGCATGGCGCAGCGCGCCTCGCTCGCCCGCGCGCTCGCGCGCAATCCCGGTGTGCTGCTCCTCGACGAGCCGTTCGGGGCGCTGGACGCGCTCACACGGCTGCGGATGCACGATCTCCTCCTGAAGATCCACGCCGCCGAGCCCACGACCGTCCTCCTCGTCACCCATGACGTCGAAGAGGCCCTCTACCTGGCCGATCGCGTGCTGCTGCTGCGCACGCTCGGCGGCGACGCGGAGACCGACGCGGCCTCCATCGCGCGCACCCTGAGCGTGCCGGGGATCCGACCCCGCGACCGGGCCGATCACGGTCTCGCGAACCTCCGCGCCGAGCTCCTCGAAGGACTCGGCGTCGACACCCATCACCGCACCGCACCCGAGGAGAACCGATGAGCACCATCACCCGCCGAATCATCCCCGCGATCGCCGTCGCCGGGACGATGATGCTCGTCGCGACCGGCTGCGTCGCCGGTGAGAACGCCACGGCCTCCGACGCCTCGGAAGGCGACGCCGCCGCCTCCGGCGAGTGGTCGTCCGACACGCTGTCGATCGACTTCGCCACGTACAACCCGCTGAGCCTCGTGATCCGCGACCAGGGGATCCTCGAGGAGATCCTGGGCGACGACGTCGACGTCGAGTGGGTCCAGTCGGCCGGCTCCAACAAGGCGAACGAACTGCTGCGCTCCGGCTCCATCGACGTGGGATCCACTGCGGGCTCCGCGGCGCTGCTGGCCCGCTCGAACGGGTCGCCCATCCAGGTCATCGACATCTTCTCGCAGCCCGAGTGGTCGGCGATCGTCGTCGGCCCCGACAGCGACATCACGTCGGTCGAGGACCTCGCCGGCACGTCCGTGGCGGCGACCAAGGGGACCGACCCCTACTTCTTCCTGCTGCAGTCGCTCGAGGAGGCGGGCCTCTCGATCGATGACGTCGAGGTGCAGAACCTCCAGCACGCCGACGGCCGCGCCGCTCTCGACGGCGGATCCGTCGACGCGTGGGCGGGGCTCGACCCCATCATGGCCGCGGCCGAGGTCGAGTCGGGCGACCGGCTGATCTACCGCAACGTCGACTTCAACACCTACGGGTTCCTCAATGCGACCGAGGACTTCATCGAGAACCACGCCGATCTCGCCCAGGCCGTGGTCGACGCGTACGAGCAGGCGCGCGAGTGGGCTCTCGAGAACCCCGACGAGACGGCGTCGCTGCTCGCCGAGGTCGCCGGCATCGACCCCGAGGTCGCGAAGACCGTCATCACCGAGCGCTCCAACCTCGATGTGAGCGGTATCCCGGGAGACGGCCAGATCGCGGTCCTCGAGAAGATCGCCCCGGTGCTCGTCGACTCCGGTGACGTGCAGGGCGGCAAGGACTCCGTCGACAAGGCGCTCGACTCGATCGTCAACGCCACGTTCGCGGAGAAGGCGGTCGGGGGCGAGTGATCCTCCCCGACCAGCGCGTGGTGGTGCCCGCGGACGCGCAGGATGCCCTCGACGCCGCTCGCGGAGTCCGGCGACGCCCTGAGGTGGGCGCACGGCATGCGTGGGACCGCCCTGCGGTGCGCGTCATCGGCGGGTTCCTGCTGCCCGCCCTGATCGTCGTCGCCTGGCAGGTGGTGACGACGAGCGGTCTCGTCGCGCCGTACCTGCTCCCGTCGCCCGGCTCCGTGTTCTCGGCGGGCGTCGAGCTCGCGGAACGCGGGGTGCTGGGCACCCACATCGCGATCTCGGTGCAGCGCGTGTTGCTCGGTTTCGCGATCGGATCGGTGATCGGACTCGCGATCGCGGGAATCGTCGGACTCTCGAAGATCGGCGACGTGCTGCTCAGCCCCACGCTCTCGGCGGTCCGTGCGGTCCCGTCGCTGGCCTGGGTCCCGCTCCTGATCCTCTGGATGCAGATCGGCGAGGAGTCCAAGGTGACGCTGATCGCCATCGGCGCATTCTTCCCCGTCTACACGACCGTCGCCTCGGCCCTCCGGCACGTCGATCCCCAGCTCGTCGAGGCGGGGCGCTCGTTCAGCCTCCGCGGCTGGTCTCTGTTCCGCACCGTCCAGCTGCCGGCCGTCGTCCCCTCGGTGGTCGCCGGTCTCCGACTGGCACTCGCGCAGGCCTGGCTGTTCCTCGTCGCCGCCGAGCTGATCGCCTCGTCGATGGGACTCGGATTCCTGCTCACCGACTCGCAGAACAGCGGACGCGTCGACAGGATCATCCTGTCGATCGTGCTGCTCGCGTTGCTCGGAACGATCACCAACGCTCTCCTCGTGCTCGTCGAGAAGTACCTCCTCCGACGGTGGGTGTGACGTGACGGAAGCACGTCTGCACGAGACCCGCACGTACCCGGCTCCCGCCGGCGTCGCGGGGGCCGCGAATGTGACCGCCGAGGCGTATGCCCGGGCGGCGTCCGATCCGACCCTCTTCTGGGAGCAGGCGGCCGAGCGGCTCGACTGGGCCGAGCCCTGGCACACGGCCCACGAATGGGACCCGCCTGTGGGGGATGCCGTTCCCGCCGCACGGTGGTTCGTCGGCGGACGTCTGAACGTCGCCTACAACTGCGTCGACCGCCATGTCGACGCGGGCCGCGGCGACAAGGTCGCCCTGCATTTCGAGGGGGAGCCGGGCGACCGCGTCGCGGTGACGTACTCCGACCTCCAGGACAGGGTGTCGCGCGCGGCCAACGCGCTCATCGCTCTCGGCATCCGGCCCGGCGATCGGGTGGTGATCTACCTCCCGGTGCTGATCGAGACGGTCGTGATCACCCTGGCATGCGCGCGCGTCGGAGCCGTGCACTCGCTCGTGTTCGGCGGTTTCTCCGCCGAGGCCGTGCGGTTCCGCCTCGCGGACACGGGAGCCGCGCTGCTCGTGACGAGCGACGGACAGTTCCGTCGCGGCACGGCCACCGAGGTCAAGTCGACGGCGGACGTCGCTGCCGCGGATCTTCCCGACCTCGAGCACGTCCTGGTGCTGCGGCGCACCGGGCAGGATGTCCCCTGGACCGAGGGACGCGACGTCTGGTGGCACGACGTGGTCGACACCGCCTCGTCCGAGCACGTTCCTCAGGCTTTCGATGCCGAGCATCCGCTCTTCATCATCTACACGTCCGGCACCACGGGGAAGCCGAAGGGGCTGGTGCACACCTCGGGCGGGTACCTCACGCACGCGAGCTGGGCGCACTGGGCGCATTTCGACGCGAAGCCCGATGACGTCCACTGGTGCACGGCGGATCTCGCGTGGGTGACCGCCCACACGTACGAGATCTACGGCCCGCTCTCGAACGGACTGACGCAGGTCATCTACGAGGGGACGCCGGACACCCCGGATCGCGAGCGCCACCTCGAGATCATCGAACGCTACGGCGTGACCGTCTACTACACCGCCCCCACGCTCATCCGCACGTTCATGACGTGGTTCGGTGCAGAGCTGCCGCGGGGACATGACCTGTCGACGCTGCGTCTGCTCGGAACGGTCGGGGAAGCCATCAACCCCGAGGCGTGGATCTGGTTCCGTCGCAACTTCGGGCGCGATGAACTCCCGGTGGTGGACACCTGGTGGCAGTCCGAGACCGGAGCCGCGATGATCGCGCCGCTGCCGGGAGTGACGACGCTCAAGCCCGGCTCCGCCTCCGTGCCGCTGCCCGGCATCGACGCGACGGTGGTCGATGCGAACGGCGATGAGGTCGCACCGGGGCGATCCGGAACGCTCGTGGTGCGGCGTCCGTGGCCGGGGATGGCACGGACGGTGTGGGGCAACCCCCAGCGATACCGTGATGCGTACTGGTCGGCCTACGCCGGACACGGCGAGCACGGCGGATACTACGTCGCCGGTGATGGGGCGACGCGCGATGCCGACGGCTACATCTGGATCCTCGGACGCCTGGACGACGTCGTGAACGTGTCCGGCCACAGGCTCTCGACGATCGAGATCGAATCGGCGCTCGTGGCCCACGACACGGTGGGGGAGGCCGGCACCGCAGGTGTCGCCGATCCCGTCACCGGGCAGGCCGTCGTCGCGTTCGTCACCGCGTCAGGACGCGCGGACGTGTCGACGTCGCAACTGCGCGCTCAGGTCGCCACCGCGATCGGACCGGTCGCCAAGCCGAGGCACATCGTCGTGGTGCCCGATCTGCCGAAGACCCGCTCCGGCAAGATCATGCGACGCCTGCTCGCACAGCTGTGGGAGGCCGAGCAGGATCGCCGCGCCGGTCGCACGCCCGCACCGCTGGGCGACACGACGTCGTTGCAGAACCCCTGGGCCGTCGACGACATCGCCGCCGTGCTCGAGACCGCCGAACTGAGGACATGATGACGCAAGAACACCGCTTCGGGTTCCGAACGAGAGCTCTCCATGCCGGCGGCACACCGGATGCCGCGACGGGCGCCCGCGCCGTGCCGATCTACCAGACGACGTCGTTCGTGTTCGAGGACGCGACGGATGCAGGCAATCTCTTCGCGCTGCAGAAGTACGGCAACATCTACTCGCGCATCGGCAACCCCACCGTCGCCGCGCTCGAGGAGCGACTGGCATCGCTGGAGGGCGGGATCGGCGCCGTCGCGACCGCCTCGGGCATGAGCGCCGAGTTCATCACGTTCGCCGCACTCGTGGGGGCCGGTGACCACGTGGTCGCCTCGGCGCAGCTGTACGGAGGCACCGTGACCCAGCTGGATGTGACGCTGCGCCGATTCGGCGTCCAGACCACCTTCGTCGCCTCCACCGATCCGGCCGACTACGCCGCCGCGATCCGACCCGAGACCAAGGTCGTCTACGTCGAGATGATCGGCAATCCGTCCGGTGAGATCGCCGACATCGAGGGGTTGGCCGAGGTCGCGCATGCCGCCGGTGTTCCGCTCGTGGTCGACGCGACGCTGGCGACCCCGTATCTCGCTCGTCCGCTCGAGCACGGCGCCGACATCGTCATCCACTCGGTCACGAAGTTCCTCGGCGGACATGGCACCACTCTCGGCGGCGTGGTGATCGAGAAGGGCACCTTCGACTGGGGCAACGGACGCTTCCCTCAGATGACCGAGCCCGTCGAGTCGTACGGCGGGATCAAATGGTGGGACAACTTCGGTGAGTACGGGTTCCTCACCAAGCTCCGCACCGAGCAACTGCGCGACATCGGGCCGGCGCTCAGCCCGCAGTCGGCGTTCAACCTGCTGCAGGGGATCGAGACGCTTCCGCAGCGCATCGATGCCCACCTCGCGAACGCGCGCATCGTCGCGGACTGGCTGGCGTCGGACCCTCGCGTGGCCTACGTGACGTGGGCAGGGCTCGAGGGGCATCCGCACCATGAGCGCGCCGCGAAGTACCTGCCGCTCGGGCCGGGGTCGGTGTTCGCCTTCGGAGTGAAGGCCGACGACGGTCGCGCGGCGGGGGAGACGCTGATCGAGAATCTCCAGCTGGCGTCGCACCTCGCGAACATCGGCGATGCCCGCACGCTCGTCATCCACCCGGCATCCACCACTCATCGACAGCTCACGGAGTCGCAGCTCGTGGCGGCGGGAGTGCGCCCCGACCTCATCCGGATCTCGGTGGGCCTCGAGGACGCGGACGACATCATCTGGGACCTGGACCAGGCACTCACCACGGCGACGGGAACGGATCGATGAGCGACACGAACATCGCGGCAGCAGACGCCTGCGCCCTCCCCGCGTCTCAGGATGCGGCAGCGTGCGCGCTGCCCGGCGCCGCCCCGCTGCATCCGGGACGCACGTGGGAAGGGCCGAGCCAGCAGCAGCGATTCGGCATCCTCCGACGAGCGAAGTCCGTCGCGATCGTCGGCGCCTCGAACAACCCGGCCCGTGCGTCGTACTTCGTCGCGACCTACCTGCTCTCGAGCACCGCGTACGACGTGTACCTCGTGAACCCGCGGGAGTCGTCGATCCTCGGGCAGCCCGTGTACGCCTCTCTCGCCGACCTCCCCGTCGTCCCCGACATCGTCGACGTGTTCCGTCGGCATGACGACCTTCCCGGCGTCGCCCAGGAGGCGATCGATCTCGGAGCGCAGACGCTGTGGCTGCAGCTGGGGTCATGGCACGAGGAGGCCGCGACTCTCGCCGAGGCGGCAGGAATCTCCGTGGTGATGGATCGCTGCATCAAGATCGAGCACGCGCGGTTCCACGGCGGACTGCACCTGGCAGGCTTCGACACGGGCGTGATCAGCTCGAAACGGCAGCTGCTGGGGCGCTGAGCGCGGACCGGTCGAAGCCTAGACTTGCGGCATGCCTCTCATCGCGCTCACCGGCGGCATCGCCTCCGGCAAGTCGACCATCGCACGACGTCTCGCCGAGAGGGGGGCCGTCGTGGTCGACGCGGACCAGATCGTCCGCGACGTGCAGGCACCGGGGACTCCGGTTCTCGCCGCCATCGCGAAGCACTTCGGCGCAGACGTCATCGCCGCCGACGGCGCGCTGGATCGTGCCGCCCTCGGCGCGAAGGTCTTCGCGGATGCCGAACAGCTGGCGCAGCTGAACGCGATCGTCCACCCCGCTGTCCGTGCCGAGTCGCAGCGCCGGTTCGACGCGGCGATGTCCGCGGATCCCACGACGGTCGTCGTGTACGACGTGCCCCTGCTGGTCGAAGCGCGCGTCGACGACCCGTGGGACCTGATCGTCGTCGCCCATGCGCCTGGCGATGAGCGACGGCGGCGACTCGTCGAACTCCGCGGCATGGCGGAGGACGCGGCGCAGGCGAGGATCGACGCGCAGGTCTCCGATGAGCGCCGCCTGGCCGTCGCCGACGTCGTGATCGACACCGCCGGTACGCTCGCGCAGACGCTCTCGCAGACGGATGATCTCTGGGAGCGGATCGCCACGTCGTGACCTTCACCGGCCACGCCCCGGGGTCGCCGGTGTACCGACGACTGATCGTCGGTCTGTTCTTCGCGGGCATCGCGACCTTCGCTCAGCTCTACTCGCCTCAGGCGGTGCTGCCGCAGCTGGCGACCGACCTCGGGGTGTCGCCTGCGAGCGCCGCGCTCAGCGTCTCGGCGGCGACGCTCGGGTTGGCCGCCGCGGTCATCCCGTGGTCGATGGTGGCCGATCGCATCGGACGGGTGCAGGCGATGGCGACCGGCGTGCTCGCGGCGACCGTGCTGGGACTCCTCGCGCCGCTCAGTGCCGGGACGGAGATGCTGCTGGCTCTGCGTCTCCTCGAGGGAGTCGCGCTCGGGGCCGTGCCTGCGGTCGCGCTGGCCTACCTCAGTGAAGAGGTCAGCTCCCGGCATGCCGCCGCCGCAGCGGGGAGCTACATCGCCGGGACGACGGTGGGTGGGCTGCTCGGGCGGATCGTGTCGGGCATCGTCGGCGAGCAGGCGGGGTGGCGAGCGGGCATGTGGACGGTCTCCGGGCTGTGCGCGGTGGCTGCCGTGCTGTTCCTCTGGCTGACGCCGAAGGCGCAGGGATTCCTCCCCGGGCGATTCCGCGAGGACGCCGGACCGGGGATGCTCGCGCGTCTGCTGGCCCCGCTGCGCGCGGGGCGCCAGCTCGCACTGTACGCTCAGGGCTTCCTGCTCATGGGCGGGTTCGTCGCCGTCTACAACTACCTCGGATTCCACCTCGCCGAGCCGCCGTTCGCGCTGCCGGCGTGGGTGGTGACGCTGCTCTTCCTCGCCTACCTCGCCGGCACCGTCTCGTCGCCCTGGGCAGGCGCCCTGGCCTCGCGTTTCGGAAGATACCCGGTGCTGCTGGGAGCGATCGCCGTGATGGCCGCGGGGGCGGCCGGGATGCTGGCGCAGGCGACGACGCTCGTGCTGCTCGGGCTGCTCCTCTTCACCGGGGGCTTCTTCGCGGCGCACGCCGTGGCATCGGGATGGGCGCCGGTGGCGGCAGGACCCGACAGCAGGGCACAGGCATCCTCGCTCTACTACTTCGGCTACTACGCGGGATCGAGCCTGTTCGGGTGGGCGCTCGGCATCGTGTTCGGCGAGGTGGACTGGGTGTGGTTCATCGTCGCTGTCCTCGCGATGTGCGCCCTCGCGGCGGCCGTGGCGGTCGCGAAGCTGCGCGCGTCTCCGGGCCCGCTCTCCGCGTGAGCACCGCTCCTCACGCCTGGAGCCCTGCGGCGGACGGAGGGGCTTCGCGATCGCGGCGCCGCCGGGAGCGTCGCCGAAGGATCACGACCATCGCGACGACGAGTCCGATGAGCAGGAGAGCGGCGACCACGGGCACGACGATCGCCGCGGCGGCGAGGACGAAGGAGGCGCCGTCCTCGGCGCTGCTCAGCACCGGAGCGGCCAGTCCGCCGGTCGTCGCGTTCGCCGCCACGCGAGCCGTCGCCTTGATCACGTGCACCACCAGTGCGATCACGACGCCGGTCACCACGGGGATCCAGGCGTTGTCGGTGAAGAACGACGCGGGGTCGTCCACGGCGATCGTCCGGGCGCCCGAGCCCGCCCCGAATGCGATGCCGCCCGAGGCGGGGCGCAGGATGCTCTGGACGACGTCGTTCACGGAGTCGACCGCGGGGATCTTGTCGGCGATGATCTCGAGGGCGAGCAGGCCGCCGAGGACCCACAGGGCGATGTCGCCCGACAGCCAGGACCATGAGGCGGGCAGAGTCACCGCCGGCAGCATGCGGTCGGCGAGTCCGAGCAGGAACAGCGGCATCCACGCGTTCAGGCCCGCCGAGGCGGCGAGGCTGGTGCCGATGATGAACTCGATCACGCCCCCACTCTAGGTGCACGATCGCCGCACGACCCACGGTGTCGGTGGCCCGGCATACGCTGGAGGTATGCAACCCACGCGCAGCGTCCGCCCCTTCGAGGTCATCAGCGAGTACGCGCCGGCCGGCGACCAGCCGAAGGCGATCGCCGAGCTCGCGTCGCGCATCAACGCCGGTGAGACCGACGTGGTGCTTCTGGGTGCCACCGGTACCGGAAAGTCGGCCACGACCGCCTGGCTGGTCGAGCAGGTGCAGCGCCCGACGCTCGTGCTCGCCCACAACAAGACGCTCGCCGCTCAGCTCGCCAACGAGTTCCGCGAGCTGATGCCGAACAACGCGGTCGAGTACTTCGTCTCGTACTACGACTACTACCAGCCCGAGGCCTACGTCCCGCAGACCGACACCTTCATCGAGAAGGACTCGTCGATCAACTCCGAGGTCGAGCGACTGCGGCACTCGACCACGAACTCGCTGCTCAGCCGGCGAGATGTGATCGTGGTCTCCACCGTGTCGTGCATCTACGGACTCGGGGCGCCGGAGGAGTACCTGCGCGCGATGGTGGCGCTGCAGGTGGGGGAGCGCTACGACCGTGATGCGCTGATCCGTCAGTTCATCGCCATGCAGTACAACCGCAACGACGTCGACTTCTCCCGTGGCAACTTCCGCGTCCGCGGCGACACCATCGAGATCATCCCGGTGTACGAAGAGAACGCGATCCGCATCGAACTGTTCGGCGACGAGATCGAGGGGCTGTACTACCTGCATCCGCTCACCGGCGAGATCATCGAGAAGCTCGACTCGGTGCCGATCTTCCCGGCCTCCCACTACGTGGCGGGCACCGACGTGATCCAGCGCTCGATCGGCACGATCGAGCACGAGCTCGAGGAGCGGCTGAAGGAGTTCGAGCGACAGGGCAAGCTGCTCGAGGCCCAGCGTCTGCGGATGCGCACCACTTTCGACCTCGAGATGATGCAGCAGCTCGGATTCTGCTCGGGCATCGAGAACTATTCGCGTCACATGGACGGGCGACAGCCCGGCGAGCCGCCGCACACCCTTCTCGACTTCTTCCCCGACGACTTCCTGCTCGTGATCGACGAGTCGCACGTCACGGTGCCGCAGATCGGTGCGATGTACGAGGGCGACGCGTCGCGCAAGCGCACGCTCGTCGACCACGGCTTCCGTCTGCCGAGCGCGATGGACAACCGACCGCTGCGCTGGGACGAGTTCAAGAACCGCGTCGGGCAGACCGTGTACCTGTCGGCGACGCCCGGCAAGTACGAGATGGGGATCGCCGACGGCGTGGTCGAGCAGATCATCCGCCCCACCGGCCTCGTCGACCCGCAGATCATCGTCAAGCCGTCGAAGGGGCAGATCGACGACCTCCTCGAGGAGATCCGCGTGCGCGTCGAGCGCGACGAGCGGGTGCTGGTGACCACTCTGACGAAGAAGATGTCGGAGGAACTCACCGACTTCCTCGGCGAGCACGGCGTGCGTGTGCGGTATCTGCACTCCGACGTCGACACGCTTCGTCGTGTGGAGCTGCTCAGCGAACTCCGATCCGGCGTCTACGACGTGCTGGTCGGCATCAACCTGCTCCGCGAAGGTCTCGACCTTCCCGAGGTCTCGCTCGTCGCCATCCTCGATGCCGACAAGGAGGGCTTCCTGCGCTCCGGCACCTCGCTCATCCAGACGATCGGCCGTGCGGCCCGAAACGTGTCGGGCGAAGTGCACATGTACGCCGACAAGATGACCGATTCGATGGCGAAGGCGATCGACGAGACGGACAGACGCCGCGAGAAGCAGGTCGCGTACAACCTCGAGAACGGCATCGATCCGCAACCGCTGCGTAAGCGCATCGCCGACATCACCGAGGTGCTGGCACGTGAGGGCGCCGACACCGCGGAGATGATGTCGGGTCGTGGGCGTGCCACCGGCAAGGGCAAAGGCAAGTCTCCGACGCCGAACCTGCGCCGCACCGGTATCGCCGCGGAAGGCGCGCAGCAGCTGGAGGCGATCATCCAGGACCTCTCCGACCAGATGCTGGCGGCTGCATCCGAGCTCAAGTTCGAGCT
>NZ_JBEOUR010000077.1:0-14963 GCF_040302605.1 Microbacterium sp. NPDC097977 | reverse complement strand
ACCTCCTCCTGGCAGGAGAGGCGATGAGTCCGAATGGTGACTACCGCGTCGTCGGCATCGTCAAACACTGGACATCGGCGCTGAGTACGGCGCCTGCAAGCGCGCTCGAGGTGCGGGCGTGGATCCGCCCATATGAATCAAAGGAGATCTCATGAACAAGAAGATGGCAGCGCTTGCGGTGCCAGCAGCCGCAATCCTGGGAATCGCTTTGCTGACAAGTCCCAGCTATGCCGCAACCGGTGGCGTTACCTCCCCCTCCGAAGCGGTTATCGTCGCCGCCGTCGGAAACACGGACTACGTGTCGTCCATCCAGCCGATGACCCCGTACCCGTGGGGATACTACGCGACGAAGGCGAAGTGCCAAGCGGCCGGCAAAGCACACATTGCCAACAACCCCGGTGCGTTCTACGGGTACTACTGCGTGATGGGAACGGGCGCGAATCGAGACAAGTGGCAGCTCTACATGGACGAGAAGGACTGCCTCGATCGAGTTGCACCCACTCTGACCCGCGAGCGTCTGGCCGCCGTGTGACGAAGCAGCAACGAGCGACGCGCCGGTGCACCATCGGCGCGTCGCTCGCGATCGTGCTGTGCGTCGCGTCGGCCGGGTGCAGTACTCCCGATCAACAGATTCTCCCGGTGACGGTCAACGGCACAGAGTTCACGACGACGTGGAGGGATGTTGCCGATGGCACCGACCTTCTCGGGGTGGCGGTGTTGTTCAGTGAGGGAATCGGCGCGAGCGATGAGACCTTGAAAGAAGAACTCCACCGTTCCGGTCTGGCAACAGTCACGGTGAGCACGGACAACGCCGTTGATCCCGCCGACGTGCAAGGAGTGCTCGCCGAAATCGAGAAGAAAGCCGTCGCTCGGCCTGTGTGCGTCGTCGGGGTAGGCGACGCGGGGACTCCGATCTGGAGCGCCCTATCCAACGCGGATGCCTCGATAATTGCAGCGGTTCTTGTCGCCGCACCACTCCCGAGCGCTGCGGTCGACTACGCGTCTTTCAACCAAATCTCCGTCCGCGGCATCTATGCCGAAAACAGTGACGCATACGACAACGATTTTCAGATCAACCATGAAAGCATGCAGGCGGTCAACACTCCTCACGACTTTCTCATCTTCGGAGGGGACAGCGGTGATCGATTCTTCGACCCCAGCTCTTCTGGCTTTCACGGTCCCACAGTGACCGCAGCAGTAGACGGCATCGCCGACTGGTGCGCGGCGAGGATCACCCTGGGTCGAGTCGAAACCGCTGAGCACTCGCACTGAAGGTCGGCGACCTGGCAATATGCCGGTCGTCGTGCCCGTGCGGGCCGCAGTGTCGGCGGCGCGGGTAGTCTCGGAACATGTCGGGGAGAGGGAGACGGCGATGACGGCTGTGCCGGTCGTCATCGGGATGCGGGCGCCGAGCGCGGCGGTGCTCGACGATGTCGCGCCCGCGTCGCAGGGACTCGTCGACACCCACGGGCGTGTGCACCGCGATCTGCGCATCTCGCTGACCGACCGCTGCTCGCTGCGCTGCACCTATTGCATGCCCGAGCAGGGCAACGAGTGGCTCGCCCGCACCAGCATCCTCTCGACCGACGAGATCGTCGAGGTGGCGCAGGTCGCCGCATCGCTCGGCATCCGCACGTTCCGCCTCACGGGCGGCGAGCCGCTGCTGCGCGCGGACATCATCGACGTCGTGCGCCGGGTCTCGCGCATCGAGGGAGATGAGGGCCCCGTCGAGGTCGCGATGACGACGAACGGCATCACGCTGGCGAAGAAGCTCCCCGATCTGATCGATGCGGGCCTCACGCGTCTGAACATCAGCATCGACACGGTCGACCGGCAGCGCTTCGCCGACCTCACCCGCCGGGATCGCATCGACGACGTGTTCGAGGGCATCGCGGCAGCCGCGGCATCCGACCTCCGTCCGCTCAAGCTCAACACGGTCGCCATGCGCGGCGTGAACGACGACGAGCTGCCCGACCTGGTCGCGTTCGCGATGGAGGTCGGCGCGCAGCTGCGCTTCATCGAGCAGATGCCGCTCGACGCCGGGCACACGTGGGACCGCGCCTCGATGGTCACGCGTGAGGAGATCCTCGAGAAGCTCAGCGCGCGGTGGAGCCTCGAGCCGGTTCCCGGCCGTGGCGGCGCGCCCGCCGAGAAGTGGCGCATCGACGGCGGACCGCACGAGGTCGGCGTCATCGCCTCGGTCACGGCTCCGTTCTGCGGCGCCTGCGACCGACTGCGGCTCACCGCCGACGGTCAGCTGCGCAACTGCCTGTTCTCCAACGCCGAGTACGACCTGATCGACTCGCTCCGCGGACCGGCGGCGTCTGATCCCGCCCAGCGCGCCGCGGCGATCGGAGCGATGCTGCGCTCGTGCGTGCACGGCAAGCTGCCGGGGCACGCGATCAACGATCCGTCGTTCCTGCAGCCGGCTCGCGGTATGAACGCCATCGGCGGCTGAGTCTCAGCGCTCTCACGTCTCAGCGCTCTCAAGACTCAGCGCTCTCAAGACTCAGCGCGACTCGGCGTTCACAATTCAGCAGAGAGCGAGCGTTCCGCGTACTCGGCGGATGAAATCGGCTCGTTCCTGGCCGTTCTTGCTGAATTGCGAAAGGCGAATTGAGAAGCCTCAGCCGAGGAACTCCCGCGCAGCCGATGACAGCGCGGTCACGCCGACCTCGATCGTCGGGTGGATCTCCGGCGCGAAGAACGGCGAGTGGTTGGTGGGGATGTCCTTGTCGAGCGTTCCCGCGGCCGCCGATGCCGCGAACTTCACGGGGTCGACGCCTCCCCAGAACCAGAACACCAGCGGTGCGCCCGTGTCACGGGCGAACCACGAGACGTCCTCGCTGCCCGTGAACATGCCGGGGTCGACGACGGCCGCCTCGCCGAGCGCGCGCTGCAGCGCGGTGGTCACGCGAGCGGTGGCCTCCGCGTCGTTGATCGTGGGCGGCAGCGTGTGGTCGGTGCGGATCTCGGGCTCACGCTCGGCTCCGGATGCCGCGGCCTCGGCCCGCACGATGCGCTCGACGCTCGCGAGCACCTTGTCGCGCATCTCGTCGTTCGGGTAGCGCAGGCTGAGTTCGAGCTTGGCCTCGGCGGGGATGATGTTGTTCTTGAGTCCGGCGTGGATCGAGCCGACCGTCACGACCGCGACGTCGCGCGGGTCGACCTCGCGAGAGGCGACGGTCTGCAGTCGCATGACGGTCGCCGCGGCCATCACGATCGGATCGATCGTGGAGTGGGGTCGGGATCCGTGTCCGCCCCGGCCGTGCAGCGTCACGGTGAGGCCGTCGGATGCCGCCATCTGCGTACCGGGGCGCACGCCGATCGTGCCGGCGGGCAGCGGGGTGACGTGCTGACCGAGCACGATGTCGGGAGTGGGGGCGATGTCGAGGAGTCCGCCGTCGAGCATCGCGCGCGAGCCCGCTCCGTACTCCTCTGCAGGCTGGATCAGCACGACGAGGGTGCCCGCCCACTCGCCGCGCTCGGCGACGAGCTTCTCGACGGCGCCGATCATGGCGGTGACGTGCATGTCGTGCCCGCACGCGTGCATCACGGGAACGGTGTTCCCGGCGGGGTCGATGCCGGTCGCGGTGCTGGCATAGGCGAGGCCGGTCTCCTCGCCGACGGGCAGTGCGTCCATGTCGGCGCGTACCCAGACCACGGGGCCGTCGCCGTTGCGCAGGATGCCGACCACCCCGGTGACCCCGATGCCCTCGTGCACGTCGAGCCCGAGATCACGCAGGTGGCCGGCGGCGATGCCGGCGGTGCGCGTCTCCTGGAACGAGAGCTCGGGATGCTGGTGCAGGTCGGTGTAGAGCGCTTCGAGGTCGATCGTCATGGCCCCGAGCCTACTCGCGCACGTACGACTCCAGCGCGGGTCCGGGGTGAAGGACGCCGTTGACGATCGCCCTGATCGCGAACTCGCTCGCCCCGCCCAGGTCGACGACGTCGCGGTGCAGCAACCACTGCAGCTGCAGGCCGTCCATCACCGCGAGGATGCTCGCCGCGCCGGTCGCGATCGTGTCGGGCTCGTCGACGCCCTCCTGCGCGCAGAGCAGTTGGAACGCCTCGGTCACCTCGCGGCGGAGCGTCGTGTAGCGCTCCTCGAAGTACTCGCGGCCGGGGTGGTTGTCGGTGACCGACTCCGACGAGAGCACGGTGTACGCCTGCACGATCCCGGGACGAAGCTCATTGGAGATCGCGGTCCGCACGAGGTGCAGGAAGAGCTCGGGGCCTCTCGGGATGCGCTTCTCGGCGAGCTCGGCGACGTCGGCCTGATCTCGGTAGGCGAGCACCTCGAGCAGCAGGTTCTGCTTCGAGCCGAAGTGGTGCAGCACGCCCGCGTGGGTGATCCCCACCTGCTCGGCGACGTCGGCGAGGGTGCCGTTGGTCGACCCCTTGTTGCCGAAGATCTCGACGGCGGCTTTGAGGATCAGCTCGCGCTTCTCGCGCGTCGCCGGTCGGACGTTCGCGGGTGCGGCAGAGTCCTTCGCCATCGTCACTCCTCTCCTGCACCGGTGCCTGATCTGGATCGTACTTGCCAACTCTACTTACCAACGAGTAACCTCGCACCAGTTTACTTTCTCGTCAGTAAGCTAATTCGTCGGATGCCCGTGCAGCCGACGGTCACACAGCACAATGACCCGTGCCCAAGGAGAAGCAATGAAGCTCAGAAAGTCCCTGATCGCTGCCGCGGCGATCTCCGCCCTGGGAGTCTCGGCCCTCGCCGGCTGCGCTGCCGGAGGAACGAACGACAGCGGTGGCGACGGCTCGGCCGCGCTGACCATCGCGAAGCCCGACGGGGCGATCACCACCGAGTCCAACAACCCGTACGTCGGCGACTCCTCCGCCTCGAAGTACGGCTACGGCAAGGTGATCTTCGAGACGCTCGGCCTCGTGAACCAGACCGGCGACCGCGAGGTCACCCCGTGGCTGGCCGAGAGCATCGAGTGGAACGACGACTTCACCGCTGTCACGGTCGTGCCGCGCAAGGACGTCACCTGGAGCGACGGCGAGCCCTTCACCGCCGATGACATCGTGTTCACGTACGAGCTCGTCTCCACGCCCGCCCTCGACACCGCGGGCCTCAAGTTCGAGGGCGCGACCGTCGAGGGCGACGCCGTGACCCTCACCTTCGGGGAGTCGAAGTTCGTGAACCAGGCCCGCGTACTGCACGTGCCGATCGTCCCGAAGCACATCTGGGAGAAGTTCGACGAGCCGGCGACCGATCCGGTGAAGGGTGACGACCTCGTCGGCACCGGTCCCTACGCGATGTCGAACTGGTCGACCGAGTCGGTCACCCTCGAAGCCCGCGACGACTACTGGGGCGGAGACCTGGCGGTCCCCGAGCTGCACTACGTCTCGTACGGCGACAACACCGCGCTGACCACGGCGCTCGCGCAGGGCGAGGCCGACTGGGCGCAGGCGTTCATCCCGCAGATCCAGGAGCAGTTCCTCGACGCCGACCCCGAGCACAACAAGTTCTTCGTCGCGCCGACGACCGGGTCGGCGACCCTGTTCATGAACCTCCAGCAGAAGCCGTTCGACGACGTCGTGTTCCGCCAGGCGCTCGCCTGGGTCATCGACCGCGACGCGTACGTCGACATCGCCCGCGAGGGCGCCAGCGAGCCGGTGTGGTCCGTGACCGGGCTCTCGTCGATCCTCGAAGACGAGATCCAGCCGGAGTTCCAGGGCGAGGACTACTCCGTCGACGCCGAGAAGGCCCGCGGTCTGCTCGAAGACGCCGGATACACCTGGAAGGACGACGCACTGATCGACCCCGACGGCACGCCCGTCTCGTTCACGCTCTCGGTCCCCTCGGGGTGGAGCGACTGGAACACCGCGCAGGAGCTCATCGCCGAGGATGTGACCGAGGCGATCGGCGCCGAGGTCAAGATCGACATGCCCGACTGGGGCGGCTGGGCCGGACCCCGCGACGAAGGCACCTTCTCGGCCATCATCCACTGGCTCGAGGACAGCGGCACGGCCTACGGCCTCTACACGTCGACCATGGACCCGCGGTGGATCTCGCCCGAGGGCATCGCCGGATTCAACTTCGGACGCTTCGACGACCCGGTCGCGACCGAGGCGCTGAACGCCTACGCGAACGCCTCGTCCGACGACGTCCGCACGTCGTCGATCACGACGCTGGAGCAGATCTTCGTCGACCAGGTCCCGGCGATCCCGCTCGGTGCCCACCCGCTTCTGGGTGAGTACAACACGCGCAACTACGTGGGGTGGCCGTCGGAGGACGACCCGTACGCCTCGGGCGACCCGACGCAGCAGAACGTCGTGATGATCCTCACCAAGCTGAAGCCGGCCGAGTAGCCCTTCGTCTCGCCCCGCTCGCTCAGGGACCGGGACTGCGGCTCCGGTTCGGGAGTGGGACGTCTGGCCAATGGCCCTTCGTCTCGCTCCGCTCGCTCAGGGACCGGTGTTGCGGCGCAGGTTCGGGAGTGGGACGTCTGGCCGGTGGCCCTTCGTCTCGCTCCGCTCGCTCAGGGACCGGTGCTTAGGCTCCGGTTCCTGCGCGGGACCGGTCGTCGGCTCCGGTTCCTGTGCGGGCCCGGTGCTGCGGTACGGGTTCCTGAGCGAGGAGCGGAGCGACGAGACGAAGGACCCAGACGAAGGAAGACCCCATGTCAGAACCACTTCTCAGCGTGCGCGGCCTCTCGGTCGTGTACGACGTCGATCCGCCCGTCGAGGCGGTGAAGAACGTGACCCTCGAACTGCGGCGGGGCGAGATCCTCGGTCTCGCCGGTGAGAGCGGATGCGGCAAGACGACCCTCGCCTACGGGGTGCAGCGACTGCTCCGCGCACCGGCCGTCATCTCCGGCGGCAGCGTCACCTTCCACGACGCCTCCGGCGTCGACGTCGACATCAACGCCCTCGACGTGGATGCCATGCAGCGCTTCCGCTGGGACAAGGTGTCGATGGTCTTCCAGGGCGCGATGAACGCGCTCAACCCGGTCGCGACGATCGGCTCGCAATTGGAGGACGTGTTCGAGATCCACCGACCGGACATGACCCGCAGACAGCGTCGAGCGGAGGCCGAGGAGCTGCTCGAGATCGTCAAGGTGGGGCGCCAGCGCATCCGCTCCTTCCCGCATGAGCTCTCCGGCGGCATGCGCCAGCGCGTGATGATCGCGATGGCGCTGGCCCTCCGCCCGCAGCTCATGGTCATGGATGAGCCGACCACCGCTCTCGACGTGCTGGTGCAGCGTGAGATCCTCAGCCAGATCTCGCAGCTGCGCCATGAGTTCGGCTTCTCGGTCATCTTCATCACGCACGACCTTCCGCTGCTGCTCGAGATCAGCGATCGCATCGCCATCATGCGCGAGGGCGAGATCGTCGAGCTGGCCTCGGCCGAGAAGATCTGGACCGATCCGCAGAACGACTACACGAAGACGCTGCTGTCGTCTTTCCCCCGTCTCACCGGCGCGCGAGGAGTGCTGACACGATGACGACCCTTGAGTTCACCCATGTCACCAAGACGTACAACGTCCGCGGCGCCGGGCGCCTGAAGGCGCTCGACGACGTCAGCTTCACCCTGACCTCGGGGCAGACGATCGGCCTCGTCGGCCAGTCCGGCAGCGGCAAGTCGACGATCGCGAAGATCCTCACGCAGCTCGAGACGCCCACCAGCGGCGAGGTCCGCCTCGACGGCAGTCCGATCCCGCGGCGCGGCCGAGGTCTGCGCCGTTACCGGCAGCAGCTGCGCATGGTGTTCCAGGACCCCTTCGCCTCGCTCAACCCGTATCACTCGATCCGGTACCACCTGGAGCGTCCGATCCGCCTCGACGATGTCGTGCCCAAGGATCAGACCGAGGCGGAGGTGCGCAGACTCCTGGAGCGGGTCAGGCTCGACGCGGATGCCGTGATCGACCGCCGTCCGCACGAGCTGTCGGGCGGACAGAGGCAGCGTGTGGCGATCGCCCGCGCGCTCGCCTCCCGCCCGTCGCTGCTCGTCGCCGACGAGCCGGTGTCGATGCTCGACGTGTCGATCCGCCTCGGGGTGCTGAACCTGCTCGCCGATCTGCAGCGCGAGGAGGGCCTCGGCGTGCTCTACATCACTCATGACCTCGCCACCGCGCGGCACTTCAGCGACAAGATCATGGTGCTCAACCAGGGTCGGGTCGTCGAGTACGGCGACGCCGACGACGTCATCCTCAACCCGCAGGACCCCTACACGCGAGAGCTGCGGGCGGCGTCGCCCGATCCCGACACGCACTTCGCGACCGCCGGACCGCACGGAGGTGCACAGTGACCACCGCATCGCCCGAGCTCGGGCAGTTCGAGCAACAGGACCGCGACGCTCTCGAGGTCGGCACGACCGCGACCACCGCCGAGAAAGGACGCGTACTCGTGCCCTGGCGGTTCTTCGCGGGGCGGGCGGGCTTCTACCTGTTCACGCTCTGGGCCGCCATCACGATCAACTTCTTCCTGCCCCGGTTCATGAAGGGCGATGCGGTCAGCTCCTACCTCGCCCGCAACCGCAACATCAGTCCGGAGGCGGCCGACTCGCTGCGCATCCTGCTCGGCATCGACACCGACAAGTCGATGTGGCAGCAGTACGTCGACTACTGGGCGATGCTGTTCCGCGGCGACCTCGGCATCTCGACCCTGCACGGGCTGCGACCCGTCGCAGAGGTGCTCAGCTCGGCCCTTCCCTGGACGCTCGGCCTGGTCGGACTCGCGACGATCATCTCGTTCGCGCTCGGCACCGCCGGCGGGGCGATCGTCGGCTGGAAGCGCGGCAGCAGGCTCGACGCGCTCATCCCGATCACGACGTTCTTCAACACGATCCCGTACTTCTGGCTGGGGCTGATCGCGATCGCGATCTTCTCGTCGACCCTCAAGTGGTTCCCCTCGTCGCACGCGTACGGCAAGGGGCAGTCGCCGGAGTGGAGCCTCGACTTCATCGGCCAGGTGATCGCGCACGGCACCCTGCCCGCGGTGACGATCATCATCGCGTCGCTCGGCGGCTGGATGCTGGGCATGCGCAACATGATGCTCACGGTGCTCGACGAGGACTACATCACCGTCGCCCAGGCCAAGGGCATGCCCAACCGTCGCGTGCTCTGGGCGTACGCCGCCCGCAACGCGGTGCTTCCTCAGGTGCAGAGCTTCGCGCTCTCGATCGGCTTCATCGTCGGCGGCACGATCGTGATGGAGATGGTGTTCAGCTACCCCGGTGTCGGCAAGCTCCTGCTCGACGCCACCAATGCGAAGGACTTCGCCCTGATGCAGGGGGTGTTCCTGGTGATCACGCTGTCGGTGCTGGTCGCCAACATCCTCGCTGACATCGTCTACGCATACCTCGACCCGCGCACGCGCCAGACGGAGGCCTGACATGAGCGTTCCCACCTCGACCGAGAACACCGCCCCAGACGGACGCATGATCCCGACGGGGATGCCGGAGACGGCGACGTTCCGCACGCCCGGCGACACGGCGCCGCCGCGCAAGACCTTCTGGACGCAGCTGGTGCAGGCGTTCGCGATGTTCCGCAATCCGAAGTCGATCGCCGGGCTCATCATCCTCGGGGTCTTCGTGCTGGTCGCGATCTTCGCCCCGCTGCTCGCCCCCTACGGCCCCACGCAGAAGGACCGCACAGCGCTGCGCCAGGCGCCCTCCTTCGACCACTGGCTCGGCACCACGCACATGGGTGAGGACGTGCTCAGCCAGCTCATCTTCGGCACGCGCGGCGTGGTGGTCGTCGGATTCCTCTCGGCGATCATCGCGACCGTCATCGCGATCACGATCGGCGTCATCGCCGGGTACGTGCGCGGATGGAAGAGCGAGTCCCTCTCGGCGCTCACGAACGTGTTCCTGGTGATCCCCGGCATCCCGCTGATCATCATCGTCGCCTCGCAGTTCGAGAACCCGCCGCTCATCGTGATCGCCGCGGTGCTGGGGCTCACCGGATGGGCCTGGGGTGCGCGCGTGCTGCGGGCGCAGACGATGTCGCTGCGCAACCGCGACTTCATCCAGGCGGCCCGCGCCAACGGTGAGCCGCTGCACCGCATCATCACCGTCGAGATGCTGCCGAACCTGATGGCGCTGATCGCGTCGAGCTTCGTCGGCACGGTCACCGCGGCGATCCTCGGTCTCACCACCCTCGCCTTCATCGGCGTGATCCCTGTGAGCAATCTCAATTGGGGCACGATCCTGTTCTGGGCGCAGCAGAACGGCGCGTTCCCGCGCCTGTGGTGGTGGTATGTGCCGGCAGGTCTCTGCATCGCGATCATCGGCGTCGCACTGTCGCTGATCAACTTCGGCATCGACGAGTACGTGAACCCGAGGCTGCGGTCGGCGGGTGAGCGCGCCCGCGCCATGAAGAAGAAGGGGCTCGACGTGAACGCCCCGGTGACGGCGGTGCGCGAGGTGCCCGTCGCGGGCGCCGACCCGGCGACCTCTCAGACGACCCAGATCCAGAACCCGAATACTCAGAAGTGATGACCTCTCAGACACTGACCGAATCCATGCCCTACCTCGATCCCGAACTGCCGATCGCGGCCCGCGTCGCCGACCTCCTCGACCGCATGACGGTCGAGGAGAAGGTCGGGCAGATGCTGCAGCTCGACGCGCGCGACGACCTCGACGACCATGTCCTCGGTCGCCACGTCGGCTCGATCCTGCACACCTCGCCCGAGCGCATCGTCCGGGCGAACGAGCTGACGTCGCAGACACGGCTGCGCATCCCGCTGCTGGTCGGGGAGGACTGCATCCACGGCCACTCGTTCTGGCCCGGGGCGACGATCTACCCCACTCAGCTCGGCATGGCGGCGACGTGGAATGCCGACCTCGTCGAGCAGGTCGCCAGGGCCACCGCGGTCGAGGTCGCGGCGACCGGCGTGCACTGGACGTTCTCTCCGGTGCTGTGCATCGCGCGAGACCTGCGCTGGGGGCGCATCGACGAGACCTTCGGCGAAGACCCCTTCCTGATCGGGGAGCTCGCCTCGGCCATGGTGCGCGGCTATCAGGGCCGGGGTCTGGACGACCCGACCGCGATCCTCGCCACGGCCAAGCACTTCGCCGGGTACTCCGAGACCCAGGGCGGGCGCGACGCCAGCGAGGCCGACATCTCGCGACGCAAGCTGCGATCGTGGTTCCTGCCTCCGTTCGAGCGGGTCGCCCGCGAGGGGTGCCGTACGTTCATGCTCGGCTACCAGACCACCGACGGCGTGCCGATCACGGTCAACGACTGGCTGCTCAGCGATGTGCTGCGCGGCGAATGGGGCTACACCGGCACGCTCATCACCGACTGGGACAACGTCGGACGTATGGTGTGGGAGCAGCAGGTGCAGCCCGACTACGTGCATGCGTCCGCCGCGGCGGTGCGCGCCGGCAACGACATGATCATGAACACGCCCGGTTTCTTCCAGGGAGCCCTCGACGCGGTGGCGAACGGGATGCTGGCGGAAGACGCGTTCGACGACGCCGTCGCCCGCATCCTGACCCTGAAGTTCGAGCTCGGCCTCTTCGAAGACCCCCGTCTGCCGCAGGACGGGCTGGATGCGGTCGTCGGCAGCGCCGCGCACGCCGCGCTCAACCTCGAGACGGCCCGCCGCTCGCTGGTGCTCCTCGAGAACGACGGAACGCTGCCGCTCGACGCCGCAGCGGCGCTGAAAGTGGCGGTGGTGGGGCCGCTCGCCGACGACGCGCAGACGCAGCTCGGCGACTGGGCCGGTGGATCGGGCCAGGCCGGCTGGCTCGACGGTCAGCCGCGCGAGATGATCACGACCGTGCTCGACGGACTCGCGGGAGTCGACGGATGGGCCGTCAGTCACGCCCGTGGCGCCGACATCCTCACCCTCGAGGAGGATCCGCTCGGCGCGACCTTCCCCGACGGGCAGCCCCGACCGCCTGTGGTCGTGCCGGCCGAGGCGAACGAGGCGCTGATCGCGGAGGCGGTGGCGGCCGCCGAGGCATCCGACATCGTGGTCGCGGTCGTGGGGGACCGCATCGAGCTCGTCGGCGAGGGACGCTCCACCGCGACCCTCGAGCTGATCGGCGGACAGAACGCGATGCTCGATGCGCTGATCGCCACCGGAACGCCGGTCGTCGTCGTGCTGCTCGCATCGAAGCCGCTCGTGCTCCCGGCATCCGTCTCGCGCGCTGCCGCCGTGATCTGGGCCGCGAATCCGGGCATGCAGGGCGGTCGCGCGCTCGCCGAGGTCATCACGGGCGCGGTCGAGCCGTCTGGGCGCCTGCCGATCTCGTTCGCGCGCCATGTCGGACAGCAGCCGACCTATTACAACCAGATCCGCGGACAGCACGGCGACCGCTACGCCGATCTCACCCAGTCCCCGGCCTGGGCGTTCGGCGAGGGGCTGTCGTACTCGACGGTCGACTATTCGCAGCTCGTGCTCGCGGCGGATGCTCTCGCGCTCGGCGATACCGTCGTGGCAGACGTGACGGTGACGAACACCGGCGCGCGTCCGGTGCGCGAGACCGTGCAGGTGTACGTGCGCGATGTCGTGACGAGCGTGAGCTGGACCGACAAGGAGCTCAAGACCTACCGGCAGGTCGATCTGGCGCCGGGGGAGAGTCGCGCCGTGCGGGTCGAGGTGCCCGTGGCCGACTGCTCGATCGTCGATGCCGCGGGAACGCGCCTCGTCGAGCCCGGAGAGTTCGCCCTCCTGGTCGGACCGAGCTCCCGCGACGACGTGCTGCTGAGCGCCGCGTTCTCGGTGGCCTGAGTGGTGACGGGGGCGCTCAGGCGTCCTCGTCGCCACTCAGGCGCCGAGGTCCTGCACCCTGGCTGCCGAGCGCGTCGTCGGGGTTGAGCAGCCCACACGCCTTCATCGACAGGCAGCCGCAGCCGATGCATCCGGTCAGCTCGCGCTCGAGCCGCTCGATGCCCTCACGGCGCTTCTCGAGCTCGCGCTTCCACCGGCGCGATGCGCGCTGCCAGTCCTCGTGACTGGGCGTCTGCGTGAGGGGGACGTCGGCGAATGCGTCCTGCACGTCGGAGAGAGGGATGCCGAGGCGTTTCGCGACCGTGATGAGTGACACCCGGCGCAGCATGTGGCGCGCGTAGCGGCGCTGATTGCCGGCCGTGCGCGTCGATGCGATGAGCCCGAGGCCCTCGTAGAAATGCAGGGCTGACGGCGCGACGCCGGTGCGCCGGCTCATCTCGCCGATCGTCAGCGGCTCGTCAGGGCCGTGGAGGGCACGATCGGAATCTGTCTCTGCGGTCATCTCGACCTCCTCGATTTGACCTCAAGCGTACTTGAGGTCTTACGGTTGCACATGTGACCGCGACAGGAAGTGACCGATGACATACGTGATCGCGCTACCCTGCGTCGATGTCAAGGATCGTGCATGCATCGACGAATGTCCGGTGGACTGCATCTATGAGGGCGAGCGCTCGCTGTACATCCACCCGGACGAATGCGTCGACTGCGGCGCGTGCGAGCCGGTCTGCCCGGTCGAGGCGATCTACTACGAGGATGACCTGCCCGACGAGTGGCGGGACTACTACAAGGCCAACGTCGAGTTCTTCGACGAGCTGGGATCCCCGGGCGGCGCCGCGAAGCTCGGCGTCATCGAGCGGGATCATCCGATCATCACAGTCCTTCCGCCCCAGGGCGCACCAGAATGAGCAGGAACCCGAATGAGCACTGACCAGCATCCCGCGGCCCCGGTCCCCTCCCCGGTCGGTGAGGGACTCAAGGCCGCCTTCCGTGCGCATCCGGCAGGGGTCGCGATCATCACCGCGATGACCCCTGCGGGCCCGGTCGGCCTCACGGCGTCGAGCGTCGCATCCGTCGCGGTCGACCCCGCCGCGATCGTGTTCTCGGTGACCAGGGCCACCGGCAGCGCGGGCGCGATCCTCAACGCGGAGTCGTTCGTCGTGCACCTCATCGATGACGAGCATTCGGCTCTGGCGCAGAGCTTCGCGGTGAGCGGGGCCGACCGCTTCACCCCCGAACAGGGGTGGAGCACCCTTCCGACCGGTGAGCCGTACCTCGCCGAGGCGCGCGCCGCGATGCGCGGTCACACGATGTCGACGGTCGCGGTCGGCTCATCGACCGTCGTGGTCGCCGAGATCGACGAGGTGCTGCTCGGGCGGCCGGGTCGACCGCTCGTCTACCTCGACCGCCGATTCCACACGCTGCCGAACGACCAGAACTGAACGCACCCAGAACTGAAGTCCGAACGAAAGGAACACGCATGACCACTCCGTACACCCTCCCCGAGCTGCCCTACGACTACTCGGCACTCGCCCCGCACATCTCGGGCAAGATCATGGAGCTGCACCACTCCAAGCATCACCAGGCCTATGTGACCGGTGCCAACACGGCCCTCGAGCAGCTGGCCGGCGCGCGCGAGTCGGGAGACTTCGCCGCCGTGAACAAGCTCGAGAAGGACCTCGCGTTCAACCTCGGCGGACACATCAACCACTCCGTGTTCTGGGAGAACCTGTCGCCCGACGGCGGCGGCAACCCCGAGGGCGAGCTGGAGGCCGCGCTGACCGATGCCTTCGGGTCGATCGACGCGTTCCGCGCGCACTTCACCGCGACCGCGCTCGGCGTGCAGGGCTCGGGCTGGGCGGTTCTCGCCTGGGACAGCGTCGGTGCTCGACCCGTCATCTTCCAGCTGTTCGACCAGCAGGGCAACGCGCCGCTCGGCGTCACCCCGCTGCTGCAGCTCGACGTCTGGGAGCACGCGTACTACCTCGACTACCTCAACGTGCGTGCCGACTACGTCAAGGCGTTCTGGGAACTCGTCAACTGGTCCGACGTGCAGCGCCGCTTCCAGTCCGTGCAGGAGAAGACCGCAGGGCTCATCGTCGCCCGCTGACCTGGTCGCGGGAGATCCGGTCTGCCGTTCATTCGGCTGACGGAATCCCGCGGGGCTGGCGGATGCCCAAGCAACGGCCACGCCGGCGCGGACAGTTCAGCCCAAAGTGCGCTGTGTGCCCGATCACCGGGGACCAGTGTCAGGGGCTGAC
>NZ_JBEOUR010000076.1:0-15209 GCF_040302605.1 Microbacterium sp. NPDC097977 | reverse complement strand
GGCATCGGATGCGGTCTCGGCGATGCGCTGCAGATCCAGCACGTCGAGCGCGTCATCCATCGCCTGGAGGATGCGCATGCGGCGGGGCGACGTCGCCGGCAGCTCGGCCTGCAGCTCGAACAGCACCTCGAGATCGAGGCACAGCTCGAACACCTCGGTCTCGAAGACGGCGAGGTCGAGGCGCCGCAGTCGATACAGCGGCTCCGGCGAGGAGGTGCGGATGTCGCCCTCCTGCGTGGGCAGGAAGGGATGGTAGTCGAGGAGCACGGGGTTCGCGGCCGCCTCCAGATACAGCTCGACGGGCTCGTCGCCCTGCGCGGTCTGCGCGATGGGGATCCACTGGTTCCGCGGGTTGATGCTCTTCACCGGCGACCCGTCGGGGCGGTAGGCGAGCGCCTCGCACTGGAAGCCCGGCATGTTGATGTCGAACCCGAGGTCGATCACGGCCTCGACCCGGCGACCGGCCCAGTCGGAGGGCACCCGCCCGGAGAGCCGGAACCAGGTGGTCGACCACGCCGGTCCCCACATGCTCGGAACCGACGTCCCGGCGAACTCGAGCGCGAGCCCCTCGGCGGGGCTGATCGGCTCACCGGGCAGCTCGACACTCTCGACCGTTAGGGGCACGGATGCGGAGTGGATGGCCGGGCGGATGCGCTCTGCGAGGACGCGCGAGACGCGACCGACGGTGAGCGAGGTGTCGTCATGCATGGTGGGTGTTCTCCGGGCTCGACGGTGAGTGGGGGGGCTCGATGCGCGCCCGATCAGGGGCGGCTGCCGTCCATGCTATCCGATTTACTAAAGCGATCTAGTGCTGATCGCCCCGGACATCCGTCATCGCCTTCCTGGGGGCTAAACCGATCAAGTAGTGTGAGGCGCATGGCTCTGGGCAAACGCGTCACGATCGCCGACATCGCGCGCATGGCGGGGGTCTCTCCCGGCGCCGTGTCGTTCGCGCTGAACGGACGGCCCGGGGTGAGCGACGAGACGCGCCAGCGCATCCTCTCGATCGTCGAGGAGAACCACTGGCAGCCGAGCTCGGCCGCCAGGGCGCTCGTGGGCGCGAGGGCGAACACGGTCGGCTTCGCCCTGGCCCGCCCGGCCCGCTCGCTCGGGTCCGAGGCGTTCTTCACGGACCTGATCGCCGGCATCGAATCGCGACTGTCGCAGAGCAAGGTCAGCCTGCAGCTGCGCCTCGTCGGCGACATCGGCGAGGAGATGGAGGTGCATCGCCAGTGGCGGTCGTCGAACCAGGTCGACGGCATCATCCTCATCGACCCTCGCGACGACGATCCGCGCAGCGACAGGATCGCCGCCCTCGACGCGCGCGCGGTGCTGATCGGCTCGAAGCCGTCTCCCGAGGGAGCCGTGCCCAGCGTCTGGATCGCGGACGACGAGGTGGCCGACACCCTGTTCTCCTACCTCGCCGCCCTCGGGCACACCCGGATCACGTATGTCGCCGGCCCCGCCGATCTCGAGCACACCCGACTGCGCGCAGAGGTGCTCGAGCGGATGTCCGCCGACGGCATCGCCGGAGAGGTGATCACCACCGACTTCTCGCCGACGCGCGCCTCGGCCGTCACCCGCACCCTGCTCTCCGGGCGGCAGCGTCCGACCGCGATCGTCTACGACAACGACGTGATGGCGGTCGCAGGCCTCCGGGTGGCGCAGGAGATGGGGCGGGTCGTTCCGCGGGACGTCTCGCTGGCGTCTTTCGACGACTCGGTGATCGCCGGGCTGATCAACCCCTCCATCACGGCGATGACCCGCGACACCTTCGAGCTCGGCGAACAGGCCGCCACCCTGCTGCTGCAGCAGATCGAGGCGGGCACGACGCTGCCAAGCACGCAGGGACCGACCCCGACCCTCAGCGCCCGAGAGAGCACCGCCCCGCCGGCCACGGCCTGAGCTCGACGCGCTTTGTGCGCGAGCGGTCCGCGAATCTGTGCGCGAGCGATGCGCGATCCGCGTCAGCCGACGACGGTATTGACGGAGCCGTAGGGGTCGACGGCATCGCCCGACAGATCGGGGCGGATGAGGGTGCGGATGCCGCGCGACGCGAGTGCCGCGGGATCGAGGGCTGCCAGCGAGGTGACGAAGGCGGGATCGACGCCGCGCGCGCAGGCATCCACCCATGCCTGGAAGACGGCACCGCCGGGGCTGAGCGCCGCGCGACTGACCGGCACCTCGTGCGGGTCGACCTCGACCACGATCGCCGTGTCGCGCACGGGTGCCGCGGCACGCGCCCGCAGCTCCGGGATCAGCTCGGCGAATCGGCGTCCGATCGGCTTGGCCGCGCCGCTCTGATCGATCAGGCCGAGGGAGTACTCCAGCTCGGGGAAGTCCCCCAGCTCCCGGCTCACATCGTGCGAGCACCACCACGTCACGCCCCAGAGGTTCTCGGTACGCACCGCGGAGCGCAGCGTGGCCTCGAGGAACCCCGGCATCTCGCTCTCGTCGAGGCAGTTCGAGGGAGCGCCGACCTCCTGCAGCCAGATCGGCCGCTGCCGGTCGGTGGCGAAGGCGCGGGACAGCTCGATCAGGTACTCGGCGTGACGATCGGAGGCGACGGATCGACCGCCGTAGCGCTGGGCGGTGCCGTTGAAGATCCAGGAGTGGATCGTCGTCATCTCTCCCAGCCGCGAGGCGTGCGCGGGGGTGAAACCGTGCCCGTCCATGTACCAGACCGCGTCGTACTCGCTGTGCACGTGGCCGACACCCGGCGCAGCATCCTCGGCGGCGGAGAGCAGCGTCTCGATCCAGGCGCCGGCCTCGTCGGTCGTGACCGGCCACGGCGAGGGGTGCGTGTGCGCCGAGAACTGGTTGACCTCGTTGCCGAGCGTCAGCCCCAGGAAGTTCGGCGCCTCGCGCAGAGCGCCGGCGAGAGTACGCACGAGTGCGACCTGTCCGTCGAGCGCGGTCGGGTCGGTGAACATGTTGCGGTCGTGCCAGGTGAACAGCCACGACGGCACGAAGTCGAAGCTCGACAGATGCCCCTGGATCACGTCGACGCTCGCGTCCAGGCCGAACTCCGCGGCGATGTCGACCATCGCGCGTACATCGTCGACGGCCTTCTCACGGATCAGGGTGCGGTTGGGCTGCAGAACCGTCCACAGCGGGAAGACGCGGACGTGGTCGAGTCCGAGTTCCGCCAGGGCGGCGAAGTCGCGACGCACGTCGTCGGGGGTGAAGTCGAGCCAGGAATGCATCCAGTCCTTCGACGGCGTGTAATTCGCCCCGAATCTCAGGGGAGCATCGAGAGCGCGGCGCTGCGTCATGTGTCCGGACCTTTCCGACGGAGCCCTCCGACGAGGACATGTTGCACCACTATAACGCTTGAGCAACATACCGGCACGAGGTTCTCCGCGCCGCCGGTGTTCGTCGGAGCCACCGCCTTGACAGGGCGGTCATCCGGTGGTTTCATCTGCTAAAGCGCTGCAGTCCGTGACCTCGGACCTGCGGCCATCGCCCGCCTCGAGGAAGAAGCACGATGAAAGTTCCCGCACGCATTGTCGCTCTGGCAACATTCACGATCGGCGCCATGGCTCTCGCCGGCTGCACCGGAGGAGGTGCCCCCACCGGCGCCTCCGGTCCCATCGACACGTCCGGCGAGCTGAGCGGGACGATCCAGTTCCAGACCTGGTCACTGAAGAACGAGAAGTTCACGCCCTACTTCGAGGACCTCATCGACGCGTTCGAGAAGGAGCACCCCGATGTCACGGTCGAGTGGCTCGACCAGCCGGGCGACGGCTACCAGGAGAAGATCCTCAGCCAGGCGAACGCCGACACTCTTCCCGACGTGCTCAACCTGCCGCCGGACATCGCGTATCCGCTCGTCGCCGCCGGCAAGCTGGTCGACCTGGAGACGGCCGACCCTGAGCTGAGATCCTCGTACAACACCGGCGCCTGGGAGGCCTACAGCCAGTACCCCGGGATGGAGGGCACCTACGGCCTGCCGTGGTACCTGTCCAGCGACGCGTCGTGGTGGAACCTCGCCCAGCTCGCGCCCTTCGGCGTGACCGAGGCGAACCTGCCCACCACGGTCGACGAGCTCCTCACCCTCGCCGAGAAGGTCGCCGCTGAGTCCGGCGGCAAGGTGCAGCTGCTGTCGTCGATCCCCGCTCTCGACACCTTCACCTCCGCAGGCATGGAGGTCATCGACGATGACGGCGAGTTCGACTTCAACACCGACGAGGCCGCCGCGATCATCCAGAAGTTCGCCGACGCGTACGCGGCAGGAGCGATGCCCGCCGAAGCCCTCACCGGCGACTACGGAGGAAACGCCGAGGCGTACATCCAGGAGAAGGTCGCCTTCACCACCGGAGGCACCGGCTTCACCACCGACCTCGCGAAGGACGCTCCGGCGCTGCTGGAGAACACCGTCGCCACCCAGCGCCTCGGCATCGCGCCGCTGTACGTGCAGGGATTGAACGTGTCGGCCGACTCCGACAACAAGGAGGCCGCCCTCGCGTTCGCCGAGTTCGCGACCAGCGAGGAGAACCAGATCGCGTTCTCGTCGTTGGCCGTCGGCACCGCCCCCGGCACCTCTGCCGGCGGCGACGACGTGGTCGCGAACATCTCGTCGTCGATCACCGATGAGAAGCAGCTCGCCGCGATCGACACGGTGTTCGCCGCGATGCAGGATGCCAAGGCGATCCCGTTCCAGTGGACCTCCGACATGGCCACCTACATGACGCAGCAGATCGCCCTCGCGGTCAACGGCGAGGCCGACCCGAAGGACCAGCTCGACAAGATCGTCGAGTACGCCAACGCGAACCGGGTGGATCAGTAAGCCATGAGCGCGGACACCGCCATCCGGACCCGTCGGACGAGCATGCGATCGCACAGGTGGTTCACCCCCTGGCTCCTCCTCGGCCCCGCCGTCGTCTGGGTGCTGGTGTTCGCGCTCTGGCCGTTCCTCAACACCGTCTTCCTGAGCTTCACCGACGCCAAGCCCCTGCGCGCCCCCGCGTTCGTCGGCGGGGCGAACTACGAGCGGATGTTCGCCGACGAGATGTTCTGGAACGCGCTCACCACGTGCATCATCTACGTGGTGGTGTGCGTGCCGCTGCTCACGATCCTCCCGCTGCTGCTGGCCATGCTCGTGCAGAAGAAGCTGCCGGGCATCGCGTTCTTCCGCACCACGTTCTACTTCCCCGTCATCGCCTCCGTCGTCGTGGTGGCGCTGATCTGGACGTGGCTGTTCGACAGCCGCGGGATCATCAACCAGACGCTGGAGTTCCTCGGCGTCATCGACCGTCCGATGGCCTTCCTGGTGGACCGGTGGCTGCTGCTCGGCTGCGCGATCCTGCTGACCGTCTGGAAGGGACTCGGCTACTACATGGTCGTGTACCTCGCCGCCCTCGGGAACGTCGGCAAGGAGCTGCACGAGGCCGCCATGCTCGACGGCGCGGGCGCGTTCCGCCGCTTCCTCTCGGTGACGATCCCCTCGGTGCGCGGCGCGATGCTCCTCATCGCGGTGCTCATCGCGGTGTCGGCCATGAGAGTCTTCGCCGAGCTCGACGTGCTCTCCAAGGGCACCGGCGGCCCCGGCGGGTACGACCTGTCGCTGGTGATGCTGATCCGCCAGGTCGGATCCGGGCTCAACGGCAACATCGGCTACGCCTCCGCGATCAGCGTCGCCCTCTTCCTGCTCACCCTGCTTCCGATGGCCGCGATCGCGTTCATGAACCGCGAGAAGAAGGCGAAGGTCTCCGCATGAGCACGCTCACCCCTCCCCGCCTCGACCCCGAGCGGCGCCCCGACGATCGGACGCCGCCCGCCACCCGTGAGCGCATCTTCCGCCGTCGCGGCTCCGGCGACTTCAGCACCCCGACGCTCGGCGGGCTGATCGGGCGCTACGCCCTGCTGTTTCTGGTGCTGGTGCTGGTGATCGGCCCGTTCGTCTGGCAGCTCTCGACCTCGTTCAAGGGACCCCAGGAGAACATCTACTCCTTTCCCCCTGACCTGATCCCGCGCGATCCGACCCTGCAGAACTACCTCACGGTCGCCGACGTCGTGCCCGTGTACCTCTACGCATGGCACTCGCTGCTGGTGTCGATCGGCACCGTCGTGAGCAACGTCGTGCTCGCCACCTTCGCCGGCTACGCCCTCGGATGCATGAAGTTCCGCGGCAAGTGGATCGTCATGGCCATCCTGCTCTCCACCCTGCTGTTCCCCGGCGAGGTCACCGTCACGAGCAACTTCCTCACGATCAGGGCGCTCGGCCTCGCCGACACCCTGTGGGGCGTCTTCCTGCCCGGCGCGATCGGCGCGATGAACGTCCTGCTCATCGCGACCGCCTGTCGGATGATCCCCAAGGACGTGCTGGATGCCGCGACCGTCGACGGCGCCACGACCTGGCAGCGCATCCGTCACATCGTGTGGCCGAACATCCGCGGCATGGTCTCGGTCGTCGCGATCTTCGCCTTCATCGGCGCCTGGGACGACTACCTCTGGCCGCTCATCGTGCTCTCCGACCCGTCGAAGTACACCCTCACGGTCGGCATGGCGTACCTCAACAGCAGCTTCTCGGTCGATCCCCGCCTGATCGCCGCGGGCACGATGATCGCGCTCGTGCCGATCATCATCATGTTCTCGTTCACGCAGCGCTTCTTCTTCCGTGGCGTGCAGGAGGGCGCGGTGAAGGGGTGAGCAGCGTGCGGCTGACGCCGGCCGACGGTCCGCTCGATCCTCCCTCGTCGCGACCGGGGGCGGGCGTGCTGCGCGGCCCGGTCTTCGCCTTCGCCGTCGATCCGTCGGCCGGCGCGCAGCGGATCGATGTGCCCGGCCTCGACGATGTTCCGGTCACCCCCGACACGGTGCTGCACTGGGCGTTCTACGCCGACGGCGACGCGGCGACGCTCGCCCCTCATGCGGCGCTGGCCGTGACGGTGGATGCGCGAGCGGTCGACGGGACGAGACTGAGCGACGTCGCCGCCGTGCGCGACCGGTACGACGTCCCCCTCACTCCGGAGGCGCAGTTCGCGGCGCGCTGGAGCATGCCCGAGCAGTGGAACGCCGACACGGTGAGCCTCGCTCCGATGCATGCGGATCCGACGCGCCGCACCTCGGTCGCCGTCGAGCTGGTGCTCGGCACCGGGTCACTGGCGGGCTCGAGCGGGCTCCCCGCACACGTCACGGGCTTCGTGCAGTGCGTCATCGCCGAGCAGCCCGCCATCGACGAGGCCCTCCCTCCGGTCGAGCGCGTCGACACGCGCCGCGGCAGCCACTCCGGACCCCGATTCTCGCGGGGGAACACCATCCCGGCGGTCGCCCTGCCGCACGGGTTCACGTTCGTCACCCCGGCCACCGACGCCTCCGACACCCGCTGGCCCTACCGACCCGGCATCCACGACGACCCGCCAGGACGGCGTCTCGAGGCCCTGCAGTTCTCGCACCAGCCGAGTCCGTGGATCGGCGACCGCTCGGTGCTGCAGCTGATGCCGTTCGACGGGCGGCCGACGTCCGAACGCGCGGCGCGCCGCCGGTGGATCACCCCCGGCACAGAGCGCGCACGCCCCCATGAGTACGCCGTCGAACTCGGAGGCGGGCTCCGGGCGGAGATGACCGCGACCTCGCACACCGCCGCATTCCGCGTGCACAGCACCGACACCGACACCGACACCGACGCGATCGTCGGGTTCGTGATCGATCAGCCCACCGACGAGGGACGTCTGGTGTGGACTGACGACGGCTTCGCCGGCTGGACGCCGGAGGGGCCCGAGGACTGGGGCAACGCTCCCCGCTGCTATTTCGCCGGCACCGTGCGGCGACGCGAGGGGGACGATGCGGCTGATCTGCACGGCGCTCTCGACGACGACGGCAGGGCCCGGGTCGCCGGGTACGTCGGCGGACACGGTTCCCTCGAGGTGCGCGTGGCGGTGTCGTTCCTCTCGGTGGAGCAGGCCAGACGCAGCCTCGACCTCGAGGCACCCGCAGACGTCGCCTACGACGAGCTTCGGGCGACCGCCGCCGCGTCGTGGAACCGTGTGCTGGGGCGCGTCACGATCCCGCCCCTGCCCGCGGCGCACGCTCCCCATCGCCGACTGGCCCACGAGGAGAACCGCGACCGCCTCGCCGCCGCTCTGCACCGGATGCATCTGTACCCGAACACCGCCGCCGAGAACACCGGAACGGCGGATGCGCCCGCCTGGCGGTTCGCCGACGTGTTCGCCGCGCGGGAGCCGTTCGGCGAGCGCGAGACGAGCGCGCCGATCGTCGACGGCGAACTCGTCGTGAACAACGGCTACTGGGACACCTATCGCACCGAATGGCCTGCGCTGGCTCTGCTCGATCCCGCGCTGACCGGCCGGCTGCTCGACGGCCAGCTCGCGCAGTACCGGCGGGGAGGCTGGATGGCGCGTTGGAGCGCTCCGGCATACGTCGACAGCATGGTGGGCACGTCGAGCGACCAGATCTTCGCGGACGCCGCGCGCTGGGGCGTCGATTTCGATCGGCGCGAGGCGTTCGAGAGCGGCTGGCGCAACGCGTGCGAGCCCGGCCCCGACGCGCTGCGCGGCCGCAAGGGCATCGGGCGGGGCCGCTTCACCGGCTCCATCTCGTCGGACGTCCCCGAGGGCATGAGCTGGACGATCGAGAACGCGGTGAGCGACGCCGCCCTCGGCCGGTTCGCCGCGCAGCTCGCGTCCGACCCCCATGCCTCGCCGACGGATGCCGCGCGCTACCGCGCCTTCGCCCGCTACTTCGCGAACCGCGCACTGTCGTATCGCTCGCTGTTCGACGCCGCGACCCGGTTCTTCCGCGGCCGCGATGACCGCGGATCGTTCTCGTCCGAGCCCTTCGATCCCCGCGTCTGGGGCGGCGACAACGTCGAGACGAACGCCTGGGGGATGTCGGTCGGAGCCGTGCACGACGGGGCGGGCCTCGCCGCACTCCACGGCGGCCCGGCGGACTTCGGCCGTCACCTCGACGCCCTGTTCGCCGAACCGGAGACCGCGGACGAGCGGTTCGGCGGCTCCTACGGCGCCGTGATCCATGAGCAGCGGGAGGCCAGGGCGCTGCGGGCGGGGATGTGCGCGATCTCGAATCAGCCCGCCCACCACATCCCGTTCATGTACGCGTACAGCGACCGCCCGTGGCGCGCGGCAGCGATCGTGCACGACCTCGCCGGCCGATTGTTTGCGGGCGCCCACATCGGCCAGGGATTCCCCGGCGACGAAGACAACGGCGAGATGAGCGCGTGGTGGCTCTGGGCGGCGCTCGGGCTCTATCCGCTCGAACTCGCCTCGGGAGTCCTGCGCATCGGCTCGCCCCTGCTCGACGACGTGCGCGTCGACCGCGGGAGCGGATCGACGCTGCGCATCCGCTCCCACCGCCGCTCGCCGCGCGCGCATGTGCTGCACGAGGCGCGCCTGAACGGCATCCCGCTCACGACAGCCGAGCTGCCCGTCGATGCCCTCGTCGGCGACGCGGTGCTCGACCTCGTCTTCGGCGACTCCTCGGACGACAGGCTCGAAGAGGCTGCGAAGACGGATGCTGCGCCGTGGCGCCCCGACCTGACGGCGAGCGACGGCGCGACGATCGCGTCCGAGGGCGTCCGCCACGCGGAGCGCGTCGTCGACGACGGCGAACCCGCCGGCGCCGGCGGCATCGTCCTGCGGCCGGGCGAATGGATCGGCTGGCGATTCGGCGAGGCTCGAGCGGTCAGCGACGTCTCGGTCACGATGGTGTCCGCGGCATCCTCGACCGCTCTCGTGTGGGAGACGGAGACGACGAGCGGCTGGGAGCCGGTCGCCGTCACCGCCGACACCGAACTCCCGGCCGACCGCACGACGCCGTTCACCCTCGCCGCACGCACGATGACCTCGGCCCTCCGCGTGCGGGCGAAGGCCGAGGTCACCGTGCGACAGCTCGAGCTCTTCGATCTGGACTGAGCTCTCGGTCCGGCCGGGCTCCCGGTCCGGGATCACTGCGGGGAGTGCACGGTGGCCTCGCCCGTGATCCGTGTCAGAGGTTCACGTCTCCGACCAGGTTGACCTTGATGCCCATGCCGGCGAACATCGCCGCCTTCGCCACGAGCGCCCGGTCGGCGGTCTCGGCGTCGGGGGCGTACACGGTCTGCGCGTGGTTGGCCTTGTGGCGGGCCATGAACTGGTCGCGTGAGACGCCGTGCAGCACGACGTGGGCGATCGGCCACTCCGGGTTGGTGGCGTCCTTGCGCCGCTGCGTCTCCTCCGCCGGCAGCTCGACGACCGATGCGCGGAAGATGTCGGCCTGCAGGATGCCGTCGGCGATGAACACCCTCGACAGCACGATCTCCCCCGGCTTCGAGACGCCGTTGATCGTGGCGCCGCCCGCGGGGAAGAACACATGGCCCTGGCGCCATCCCTCGGCGTTCTGCCATCCGCCCAAGTGCGAGGCGGGCACCGAGCCCGAGATCTCGTACACCCAGACGAACTGCCCGTCGAAGTCCTCGCCCCAGCGCACGTCGTGCAGCGTGTTGTCGGGCACCAGTCCCATGGCCCGCCAGACGCGGTCGGTGACGAGCGCATCGACCGCGACGCCCTCGTCCGCCTCGTTGAAGTGCGGGAACGCGCGCCCCTCGTGCAGTACGCGCGAGCCGTCGCGGGAGGTCACGGGCGGACGCTCGGTGGAGTTGAGGATGCCTTCGGCGAGATCGGATGCCGGCACCAGATCCTTCAGGCCCTGCTGGTACTGGATGCCGACCGCGTCGAGCCCGAAGTCGTCGGCGATGCGGAGCGCGGCGATGTACATCTTCAGCTGCCACTGCACCTGCTCGCGGGTGAGCTCGGTCGCGGCGTCCTCGCCGTAGATGAACGTCATGCCCGCGTCGATCAGCCAGTCGTAGGCGGCATCCGCCTCGTCCTCGGTGACGTTCAGCATCTCGGCGTACAGGGCCGACTGCGACAGGCGCTCCTTGTAGATGCCGGTGCTGTTCAGCAGCTCGTCGTCGAAGATCGCGTTGTACATGCCCATGCAGCCCTCGTCGAACACGCCGATGATGGCCTTCTCCGCGAGGAGCTCGGCGGCGAGCGCCTCCCCGAGCTGCTTCTCGGGGCTGTCGGGGAGCTCGGGCAGCGGGCGCACGTGCGAGGCGTCGTGCGTGATCGCCCCGGTCTCGGTCCACTCCCTGATGCCGTCGCGGAACCAGTCGTCGGTGAAGTCGACCGACCAGATCGTCGCGTACGGCGTGCCCATCTTCGTCAGTCCGGCGTTGAGCCCGAGCAGGCCGACGAGACCCGGCCAGTCCCCCGCGAAGTTCGCGACCGTGAGGATCGGCCCCTTGTGCGTGCGCAGCCCCGCGAGCACGTGGTGCGAGTACTGCCACACCGCCTCGGCGACGATGAGAGGAGCGTCCGTCGGGATGTTCCTGAAGACCTCGAGCCCCATTCGCTGGCTCGAGATGAAGCCGTGACCGGTCTCGGGGTCGACGTCGTTGGCGCGGATGACGGTCCATCCGAGCTCTTCGAAGACGCCGGTGACGCCGGCTTCGAGCTCGACCTGCACGGGCCAGCCGCCGGTGTTGGCCGCCTCGCGCAGGTCGCCGGAGGCGATCAGGTACGCGGTCGCAGGCGCGGATGCGGGTCGGGATGCCGGTGCCGGCAGGGTGTAGGTGGTCATGATGCCTCTCCGCTGATGGTGCTGGTCGTGATGGTGCTACTGGTCGTGGTGCTACTGGTCGTGATGCCGCTATCGGTCGTGGCGCTGGTCGCGCCGGTCGATCGAACGGTCGGGGCGGGGTCGAGGGGGAACGCCTGCGTCTCCCCCGCTCGGAGTCGGATGCCGCGGGCGAGGCCGCGGTCGCGCAGTCGCAGGTCGGCCACCTCGAGCGTGCCGCCGTCGAGATGCAGAGTGAGCGTCTCATCGTCGACCTCGACCCGCCCCCATCCGGTGCCCGTGGTGAACAGGCTGCGGAAGCGTCCTGCGCTCGCCGGGGCGAACGAGAGCGTGCCGCTCGGGGCGTCCCACTGTGCGCCGCTCGCGCCGAGCAGCAGCGCCCAGGAGGCGAGCGATCGCGCATAGTGGTTGCCGCACTCGATCTCGTTCCAGGGGCTGCGATGCGCGCCGTCGTAGCGTGCGCGCAGCGCGTGTTCGATGCGCAGCGCGTCATCGACGCGTCCGGCGAACAGGAGCGAGGCCGCGACCTGGTGCTCCACCCCCGTCCACACCTCGTCGGAGTACACGAACGGGATGACGGGCCGACCGCCCCGCGGCCACGAGGCGAGCAGGAGTCCGCCCTCATCGTTCAGGGCGTAGACGCGCTGCGTGCTCTCGTGGGCGGAGAGATCGTCGCGGAAGTTGTGCGCGACGATCGCGGCGAGCGCCGAGTCCACCCGCTCCGGGGGCAGGATGCTCCCGAGTCCGTTCACGTACGCATGGAACTGCCCGAGCAGCTGGTCGGACAGCACGCCGTCGCCGTACTGGTAGCGGTGGGAGTCGGGGTCGGCGATGACCTGACGGTAGTACTCGCCGTTCCAGAGCGTCTCGTCCATCGCCGCGGCGACATGGTCCGCGCGCGCGTCCCACCCCGCCGCGCGCTCCTCCTCGCCGAGGTGACGGGCCATCCGGGCCCCCGCGCGCAACGCGGCGAGGTACACGCCGTTGGCGAGAGGTTCGGCGCCGTGGAACTCGATGTCGTAGGTGTTGTGCATCTCGCCGTCGAGCAGCCCGTCGCCGTCGCGGTCCCATTCGCGGATCGCGTAGTCGAGGGTGCGTGCGGCCGCGGGCCACAGCTCGCGGAGGAAGGCATCGTCGCCGCTGAACCTCCACTCGCGGTGCAGACGCAGGAGCGTTCCCAGCTGCCCGTCGACGGCCGGACCCATGAACCACGACGGGCCCCCGAACACCCGGTTGCCGCGGAACTTCTGGGCGCCGGCCGCGTCGGTCTCGAGCAGGTACTCCGCCCGGCGCGCACTGCGCTCGAGCGACGGGAACAGCCAGGCGAGCGTCTGCGCGTACGACCAGACGTGCGTGCAGGTGCCCTCGCAGGATCCGCCGTGATCGAACGATCCCTCCCACGCCGCGAACACCGGGCCGTCGCCCAGGTCGGGGTGGGGGGACTCCAGCACGAATCCGGTGGTCGATCGCGCCGCGGCGATGTTCGCACCGATCGCGTCGGCGAGCACGGGGTCGAGGGTGCCGCCGTAGAGCGCCTCGACGAAGGCATCCGTCGCGCCCTCCAACTCCTCGAGGTTCTCGTGCAGGTGCGTGGCCGCGGCCCAGGCATCCGGCCAGAGCGAGGCGTAGTGATTGCGCACGACGTCGTCGCCCGGCGGATCCGCGAACACGATGTGGCCGTGCCATCCGCGGCGACGATTCGGGAAGCCCCAGGAGAGCGCGAACTCGAAATCGCGGGTCTCACCCGGATCGAGCGTGTGCACGATGCCCAGCGATCCGGTGCGCAGGCGCGGCAGCTTCGCGAGCATCTCGGCCTCGGTCAGGGCCGGGGCGTCGGGATCGGCGTCGAGCTCGGCGAACAGCCCGCGCGGGCGATCCTCGAGGGTGAGGCGCGGCTCGACCCCGAGCTGTCCGTCGTCGGCGAGGTCGTCCCAGAACAGCCGCGCCCCGTCGGGCCAGTAGCTGGTGACCCACTGCGGTTTGACGGTCGTAGAGCGATCGGAGGTGGTGAGGCTGAGCGTGCCGTATCCGGGGTCGGATGCGGGAAGATCGATGCCGAAGTCGAGCCCGCGCACGGCCCCCTCGTCGCGCCAGCGCACGTTCTGGGTCGCACGCAGGCCCCACGGCGCATCCGGTCCGGGGACTCCCCGCCCTGCGGTGTGCGAGACGCTGCCGACGACCGTGACGGCGACGCGGCCGACGCCCGGGTTGGTGACGCGATACCGCAGCACCGCGGCGGGGAGGCCGGAGGCATCGGCGTCGAGAGGCACCAGAGGGGTGAAGGCATGCAGCGACACGTCGACCGGCAGCACCGCGTCCGTGAAGTCGACGTCGACGATCGGATACTCGCCGTGCAGGGTGGCCCCGTCGAGCCGCGGGAGCCCCGCCAGCTGATCGAACGCGTAGCCGGCGTCGGCGTCGTGACGCCCTGTGAAGCGCGCCTCCAGAACGCGGGTGACCGCGGGGCCGTCGTCCGGTGCGGCGTGGATCGCGAAGAACGAGTGCGGGTTGCGACGCCCCTTGTCCGGCAGGTTCTCGAGCTCCCAGTCGCGCAGCTCGCCGCGGGCGCCGATCGAGACGTTGCCGGTGCCGATGCCGCCGAGCGGGAAGGCGGTCGCCTGCGAGGTGTGCGGGATGCCGACGGCACGACGGGTCATGCGGGCGCTCCGGACTCGACCCATGGGGCCCCGGGGGTGCGGCGCATGGCGTCCTCCTTGAAACCGATGCTGATGATTCTGAAATCTCCCGCAACTGTACGCGAAATCGATTTCAAGACGCAAGGCGATGTGCGGACATCCCTGCATCGCCGTGGCGGAGGGTCAGGTCCTGACGGCGCTGGCGGGCTGGATCTCGTTGCGCAGCACCACCGTGCGCGAGGGCTGCGTGTCTCCGCCGATGCGGTCGAGCAGCATCCGCGCCGCCGTGACGCCCATGTGCCGAGCGGGCAGGCGGACCACCGTGACCGCGGTCGGAGAGAGTGTGGTGAAGGGCAGCGAGCCGATCACCGCGACGCCGACCTCCGGCGGGGTGAGCCCCCGCTCGGTCAGCACCTGGATCGCCCCGACGCCGATGAGGTTGTTGCCGGCGACCACGGCGTCCGGCGGGTCGGCGAGCGCGAGCAGCTCCTCCATCGCGGCGCGCCCGCCGTCGACCCGGAAGGTGGCGAAGCGTTCCAGCTCGTCGAGATCGAGCTCCGGATGCGCCGATCCCATGGCGGCGCGCCAGCCCGCGGCGCGCTCGGCGGCCGTGTCGATGTGCTCGGGGCCACCGATGTAGGCGATGCGTCGGTAACCGGCTCCGAGCAGGTCTTTCGCCGCCGATGCGCCCGCGGCGCGGTTGGCCATGACGACGCCGTCGACGTCGTAGGTCGTGCTGCGGTCGACCGCCACGACGGGGCGACCGGTCGCCAGGATGCTGTCGAGGTTCGAGGTCTCGTCGGCGGTCGCGATGATGATGCCGGACATGTGCTCGGCGATCGCGATCCGCAGGTACGTGGCCTCCTTCTCGACCTGGGCGTCGGAGTTGCACAGCACGACCGAGTACCCGGCCTCCGAGGCGACGTCCTCGACCCCGCGGGCCATCTCGGTGAAGTACGGATTCTCGATGTCCGG
>NZ_JBEOUR010000075.1:0-15716 GCF_040302605.1 Microbacterium sp. NPDC097977 | reverse complement strand
CGACCTCGAAGCATCCGAGAAGGCGGCTCAGTAATGGGCAGCGCGACCACTCAGGCACTCGCGGCATCCACTCAGGCGCTTGCCGCAGCGAAGGACGTCACTCTCGACTCGGCCAGGGAGCTGTTCGCAGCTGCCAGGACCGTGGCGGAGTCGTCTCAGCTGAGCGGCGCGCTCACTGATCCCTCGGCTCCGGCCGAGGCGCGACAGAACGTCGTGTCGGCGGTCTTCGGCGGATTCTCTTCGGACGTGCAGAACGTCCTGAGGACCGTCGTGGCCCAGCGCTGGTCCTCGTCGTCGCAGCTCGTCGACGGCGTCGAGGAGCTGGCCATCCGTGCCGCGGCGATCTCCACTCCCCAGGCCGACATCGGAGGAGAGCTGTTCGGCTTCTCCCGCGTCATCGCCGCGAACGCGGATCTCGAGCTCGCGCTCGGAACCCGCCTCGGGGGAGAGGACGCCAAGGGCGCTCTCGTCGACAGGCTTCTGGCCGGGGGCGTCAGCGACGCCGCCGCGCTGATCGTGTCGTCGCTGGTCCGCCAGCCGCGGGAGCGTCGCATCCGGCAGATGCTGGCGCGGGCGACGCGCATCGTCGCGGACCAGGGCGATCGGGTGGTGGCGACGGTGCACACCGCGAAGCCGCTGACCGACGCGCAGCGCACCCGCCTGAGCGCGGCACTCTCGCGCCGCTACGACGGCAACGTATCCCTCAACGAGGTCTTCGACCCCGCCGTCGTCGGAGGTCTGCGCGTGCAGATCGCCGATGACGTCATCGACGGCAGCATCTCCGCTCGACTCGCCGACCTTCGCCAGAAGCTCGCGGGCTAACACGACTTCGCGCGGGGAACCGCGCACCCAGATACAAAGGGAAGACAATGGCAGAACTATCGATCAGCCCCGACGTCATCCGTGACGCGCTGAAGGACTTCGCCGCCGCCTACGAGCCCACCGGGGCAGCGGCGACCGAGGTCGGCACCGTCATCGACGCAGCGGATGGAATCGCGCACGTCGAGGGCCTGCCCGGCGTCATGGCCAACGAGCTCGTGGCCTTCGCGAACGGCACCAAGGGCCTCGCGCTGAGCCTCGACCAGGACCAGATCGGTGTGGTCGTCCTCGGCGACTTCACCGGTGTCGAAGCAGGACAGGAAGTCACCCGCACGGGTGAGGTCCTCTCCGTGCCCGTCGGCGACGGCTACCTGGGTCGCGTCGTCGACCCGCTCGGAAACCCGATCGACGGCCTCGGCTCGATCGCCACCGAGGGCTCGCGTGAGCTCGAGCTGCAGGCGCCCGGCGTCATGCAGCGCAAGTCGGTGCACGAGCCGATGCAGACCGGCATCAAGGCGATCGACGCCATGATCCCCGTCGGCCGCGGCCAGCGTCAGCTGATCATCGGCGACCGCCAGACCGGCAAGACCGCGATCGCGATCGACACGATCATCAACCAGAAGGCCAACTGGGAGTCGGGTGACGTCAACAAGCAGGTGCGCTGCATCTACGTCGCGATCGGCCAGAAGGGCTCGACCATCGCCTCGGTGAAGGGCGCGCTCGAAGAGGCCGGAGCCCTGGAGTACACCACGATCGTGGCAGCTCCGGCCTCCGACCCCGCCGGCTTCAAGTACCTCGCTCCCTACACCGGTTCGGCCATCGGCCAGCACTGGATGTACGGCGGCAAGCACGTCCTGATCATCTTCGACGACCTGTCGAAGCAGGCCGAGGCGTACCGCGCCGTGTCGCTGCTGCTGCGTCGTCCGCCGGGCCGCGAGGCATACCCGGGTGACGTCTTCTACCTGCACTCCCGTCTGCTGGAGCGTTGCGCGAAGCTGTCCGACGAGCTCGGTGCGGGTTCGATGACGGGTCTCCCGATCATCGAGACCAAGGCCAACGATGTCTCGGCGTACATCCCGACCAACGTGATCTCGATCACGGACGGCCAGATCTTCCTGCAGTCCGACCTCTTCAACGCCAACCAGCGTCCTGCGGTCGACGTGGGTATCTCGGTGTCGCGAGTCGGTGGTGACGCTCAGGTCAAGTCGATCAAGAAGGTCTCGGGAACGCTCAAGCTCGAGCTCGCTCAGTACCGCTCGCTCGAGGCCTTCGCGATGTTCGCATCCGACCTCGACCAGGCGTCGCGTCGTCAGCTCTCCCGTGGTGCGCGTCTGACCGAGCTGCTCAAGCAGCCGCAGTACTCGCCGTACCCCGTCGAGGAGCAGGTCGTCTCGATCTGGGCCGGAACCAAGGGCAAGCTCGACACGATCGAGGTCGCGGATGTCCTCCGCTTCGAGCGCGAGCTCCTCGACTACCTTCGTCGCAACACCAAGGTGCTCGACACCCTGCGCGAGACCAACGTCCTCGATGACGACACGGTCGCCGAGCTCGAGAAGCACACGGATGCTTTCCTCCTGGAGTTCCAGGGCGGCAAGGGTCAGGCGATCGGAGCTCCCGGCCACGAGGAGCACGGTGCGGCCGAGGCCGACGACGTCAACCAGGAGAAGATCGTCAAGGGTCGTCGCGCGTAACCGCGTGAGGAACTGATTTCATGGGCGCTCAACTCAGGGTCTACAAGCAGAAGATCTCTTCTGCTCAGACGACCAAGAAGATCACGAAGGCGATGGAACTCATCGCGGCTTCGCGCATCCAGAAGGCGATGGGACGTGTCAAAGCGTCCAGCCCCTTCGCGCGTGCCGTGACGAGGGCCGTGTCCGCCGTCGCGACGCACTCGAACGTCGACCACCCGCTCACCCGCGAGCCCGAGACGATCCGCCGCTCCGCGGTCGTGATCTTCTCGTCGGACCGGGGCCTTGCCGGAGCCTTCAACTCGCAGATCCTCCGAGAGGGTCTCGAGGTGGCGGAGCTCCTGCGCAGTCAGGGCAAGGAGCCGGTGTTCTACCTCGTCGGTCGCAAGGCCGTCGGCTACTTCCAGTTCCGTCGCATCGCGGCGGCCGCGGAGTGGACCGGCGACACCGACACCCCGTCGTTCCACACGGCGGAGGAGATCTCGGCCACGCTGCTCGAGGACTTCTCCCGCGGTGCGGACGAGGGCGGCGTCGACGAGATCCACCTCGTGTACAACCGCTTCGTCAGCATGATGACGCAGTCGCCGGAATCCGTGCGTCTGCTTCCGCTGGAGATCGCGGAAGCCGATGACTCCGAAGCGGGAAGCGCCGTCTACCCGCTGTACGAGTTCGAGCCGGATGCCGAGACAGTCCTCGACGCGATCCTGCCGGTGTACATCCAGAGCCGTGTCTTCAACGCTCTCCTGCAGTCGTCTGCTGCCAAGCAGGCTGCGACGCAGAAGGCGATGAAGTCGGCCAGCGACAACGCCGACAAGCTCATCACCGACTACACCCGTCTGCGCAACAACGCGCGTCAGGCGGAGATCACGCAGCAGATCGCGGAGATCGTCGGCGGCGCCGACGCACTCTCGTCGAGCAAATAGACCATCAGGAAAGAGACGAAAATGACCACCACCGCCACGGCTGACCAGCCGGCGACCGCGGTCGTCGGGCGCGTCGCACGCGTCAACGGTCCGGTTGTCGACATCGAGTTCCCGCACGACTCGATCCCCGACATCTACAACGCGCTGAAGACCACGATCACGATCGGCGACTCGTCGGTCGAGATCACCCTCGAGGTCGCTCAGCACCTCGGCGACGACCTCGTTCGCGCCATCGCTCTGAAGCCGACCGACGGCATCGTCCGCGGCCAGGAGGTGCGCGACTCCGGTGAGGCCATCTCGGTCCCCGTCGGCGACGTCACCAAGGGCAAGGTCTTCAACGTGATCGGCGAGGTCCTGAACCTCGAGCCCGGCGAGACCATCGAGGTCACCGAGCGCTGGCCGATCCACCGCAAGGCTCCGAACTTCGACCAGCTCGAGTCGAAGACGACCATGTTCGAGACCGGCATCAAGTCGATCGACCTCCTCACCCCGTACGTTCTGGGTGGAAAGATCGGTCTCTTCGGTGGCGCCGGTGTCGGCAAGACGGTCCTCATCCAGGAGATGATCCAGCGCGTCGCGCAGGACCACGGTGGTGTGTCGGTGTTCGCCGGTGTCGGCGAGCGCACCCGTGAGGGCAACGACCTGATCCACGAGATGGAAGAGGCGGGTGTCTTCGACAAGACCGCCCTCGTCTTCGGCCAGATGGACGAGCCGCCGGGAACGCGTCTGCGCGTCGCCCTGTCGGCTCTGACGATGGCGGAGTACTTCCGTGACGTGCAGAAGCAGGACGTGCTGCTCTTCATCGACAACATCTTCCGCTTCACGCAGGCCGGTTCCGAGGTCTCCACGCTGCTGGGCCGCATGCCCTCGGCCGTGGGATACCAGCCGAACCTGGCCGACGAGATGGGCCTCCTCCAGGAGCGCATCACCTCGACGCGCGGTCACTCGATCACCTCGCTGCAGGCGATCTACGTGCCGGCCGATGACTACACCGACCCGGCTCCGGCGACCACGTTCGCCCACCTCGACGCCACCACGGAGCTCTCGCGTGAGATCGCGTCGAAGGGTCTGTACCCGGCCATCGACCCGCTGACCTCGACGTCGCGCATCATGGACCCCCGCTACTTGGGCGAGGACCACTACCGCGTCGCGACGACGGTCAAGCAGATCCTGCAGAAGAACAAGGAACTGCAGGAGATCATCGCGATCCTCGGTGTCGACGAGCTCTCCGAAGAGGACAAGATCGTCGTGTCGCGTGCACGCCGCATCCAGCAGTTCCTCTCGCAGAACACCTACATGGCGAAGAAGTTCACGGGTGTCGAGGGTTCGACCGTGCCGCTCAAGGAGACCATCGAGTCGTTCGATGCGATCACCCGCGGTGACTTCGACCACGTGGCCGAGCAGGCCTTCTTCAACGTCGGTGGCATCTCCGACGTCGAAGAGCAGTGGGCGAAGATCCAGAAGGAGAACGGCTGACCATGGCACTGCACGTCAGCCTCGTCTCCGCGGACGCGGAGGTCTGGACGGGAGAGGCGAGCCTCGTCGTCGCCAAGACCGTCGAGGGCGAGATCGGCTTCATGAGCGGCCACGAGCCGGTTCTGGCGATCCTCGCTCAGGGCGAGGTCCGTATCACGCAGACCGACGGCACGAAGGTGCTCGCCAACGCGCAGGACGGCTTCCTCTCCATGGAGAGCGACGTCCTGACGATCGTGGCGGGCAACGCGGCCCTCATCGCGTAGCAGTCCGTACATCGCGTCCGCCCCGGCACCCCTCGTGGGTCCCGGGGCGGACGCGTCTGCATCCCCGAGGTTTCATGAAGATCCTGCTCCCGCCGTCCGAGACCAAGCGTCCTGGCGGTGACGGCGCACCGCTCGATGTCGACGCGCTGGCGCTGCCGTCGCTGCGCGACGAGCGGCTGGCCGTCGTCGACGCTCTGGTCGCTCTGTCCGCCGACGAGGACGCCGCTCGTGCGGCGCTCAAGCTCAGCGCGAAGCAGGGGGGAGACGTCCTGCACAATCGGATGCTGCGCTCCGGAGCCACGATGCCGGCGGTCGACCGGTACACGGGAGTGCTGTACGACGCGCTCGATGCGGCGTCGCTCTCGTCGGCATCCCGACGATGGCTCGGTGCGCACGTGTGGATCCATTCGGCGCCCCTCGGGCCGATCGGCGCTCTCGATCCGATCCCGCAGTACCGGCTGGCAGCCGGCGTGTCGGTGCCCGGCCTGCCTGCGCTTCGGCGGCACTGGGCCGCTCCGACGACCGCGGCGATCGCGGGGGAGCAACCCCCCTTCGTCCTCGACCTCCGCAGTGAGGCGTATGTCGCACTCGGGCCGGTTCCGCACTCCGTCGCCTCGGTGTACGTGCGCGTGGTGACGGAGCACGGGCGGGCGCTCAACCACTTCAACAAGAAGTCCAAGGGAATGCTCGTGCGGGCGCTGGCGGAGGATCGACCCCGCATCGGATCGCTGCGGGGTCTGCGCCGCTGGGCGGAGCCGCGGGGAGTCGTGCTCCGCGACACCGATGACCAGGGGATCGTGGAGCTCGTCGTCGCCGAATGACCGTCGCGCGGCTCCGCCCGCGTGTGTCGTTGCCCCGTATATCGGCGCACCGATATGGTTGGTGTCGCGGCGCGCACGGCGTCCGCTCCATCGGATCCGGAGGGATTCATGTACAACGACTATTACGACAACGGGGCGGCTCTCGCCGGTCTCTTCGCTGTGCTCCTCATCGCTCTGCTCTTCGCTGCGGCGTTCTACGTGATCTCGGCCATCTTCCTCATGAAGATCTTCGAGAAGGCCGGAGTCGAGGGCAAGTGGCGTGCGTGGGTGCCCGTCTACAACATGATGGTGTTCGCGAAGCTCGGCGACGTCTCGCCGTGGGTGGTGCTCATCGGCATCGGGCTCACATGCATCCCCTACCTCAACTTCCTCACCAGCATCGCTCTCGCAGTGGTCCTGGCCCTCGCGGCCTGGCGTGTGGGTCTCAAGCTGCAGAAGGATGCCGTCTGGGTCGTCCTCTACGTGCTGCTGTCGATCGTCTGGTACGGCATCAACGCGTTCGACAAGTCGCGCTGGAACCCGAACATCGCACCGGCCCCGTGGGCCGGTAACGGCTTCCTCGCCGACAACACCGTCTGGCAGGGCGTGCCCGTGCAGCCGCGTCCGGCGGCAGGCCCCGGCTACGGTGCACCGCAGGGATACGGCGCTCCGCAGGGGTACGCACCGCCCGCACCGCAGGGCTACACGCCTCGGGCCCAGCCCGGGTACACGCCGCCCGCGCAGCCCGGCTATGCGCCCCCGCCCGCACCGTCGAACCCGCCCGCACCGTCGAACCCGCCCGCACCGTCGAACCCGTCTGCTCCCGGCGTCCCGCCGGCAGCTCCGTCGGCACCGCCCGCAGGTCCGCCGGCTCCTCCGACGGCTCCGCCCGCGGCTCCGCCGGCACCCCCGACGGACCCCACGCAGCCTCCTGCGTGACCTCGTGACACAGAGCCCCCGACTCCGGTCGGGGGCTCTGTGCTGTCCCGGCCGCGCTCCGCGATTGCAGTGGTGTCGTCGCGAGGCGATAACGTGGAGTAATGCTGTCCACTACGATGTGTGAGTATCCCGGCGCGGCCCGACCCGCAGGACTTTCGGAGGCGACGAGTGTCTGACACGACGACGAGCACGCGACGCGTGACGGTCGCCGAGCGCCCCCTCCTGCTGTCCTGGGCGGGGGTCACCGACGTGGGACGGCGCCGCGAGACCAACCAGGACGCGTTCTTCGCGGACTATCCGTTGTTCATCGTCGCGGACGGCATGGGCGGTCACGCGGGCGGCGAGATCGCCAGCCGCAGCACGGTCACTCGCCTACAGGCGGTGGCGACGTCCGGATCCGTGGCGCGTGCGTCGATCGAGGGGGCTCTCGAGCTCGCCGTGGCGGACATCGCCGATCACCCTGAGGCCACCGACGAGGGCACCGGCACCACTCTCACCGGAGTGTTCCTCGAGTTCGACGACGAGGAGCCGCACTGGGCGGCGCTGAACATCGGAGACTCCCGGGTATATCTGCTGCGCGACGACCGGCTCGTGCAGGTGACCACCGACCACTCCGTCGTCCAGGAGCTCATCGCTGCCGGCAAGATCAGCCCCGAGGAAGCCGAGGGCCATCCGTACAGCAACGTGATCACGCGCGCGGTCGGGGCGAGCGAGCTCACGGCGCCCGATTACGTGACTCTCGACGTGCGGGCCGGCGACCGGTTCGTGATCTGCTCCGACGGGCTCACCAAGGAGCTGACGGATTACGGCATCCAGCACTTCCTGCGCGCGAACGCCGACCCCGCAGCCGCCGTCGATGCGATGCTGGCGGCCGCCCTCGAGAACGGCGGACGCGACAACGTCACGCTGGTCGTCGTCCAGGTCTCCGACGAGTCCGCGTCCGCCGACTCTCCGTCGTCCGACGCGCCGACGGCCTCGGTCGTCGACGTCTCCTCCACGGAAGAGCGTCCGGCCGACTAGCGCTCCGGGGCCTGGGGACGATACCCGTGCCCTCGTGAACCGGAGTGCACTGGAGGGATGGAATCCCTCCCGATAGTCATCCCGCCCGCGCCGGTTCCCGCGCGGCGCCCCCCGACGCCCTTCGTCGCCGCTCTCGTGCCGGTCGCGGCGGGCGTCGCACTGTGGGCTGTCTCCGGCTCGCTGTTCTCGCTCTGCTTCGCGGCCCTGGGGCCGCTGATGATCCTCGCCTCGCTCGTCGACGGGGCCCGATCCCGCCGCCGGTCTCGTCGAGAGGGGGCGGTGGAGAATGAGCGGGCGTGGACGCGCGTCGAGGAGCAGCTGACCGCTCAGCATGACGAGGAGCGCCGGGGACGCTGGCATCGCCATCCCGATGCCGCGGCGTGCCTCGATCAGCCGCCGCTGCGGGGATCCGACCCTGTGGATCCGCACACCGAGATCGTGGTGGGCAGCGGGGTGGGCGTGAGCGCCGTGCGCGCATCCGGTGGTGATGGGGAACGCGAGCGCGCGTTCCGCGAGCGGTGCGGTCGGCTCGACGACGTCCCCGTCACCGTGCCCCTCGGAGGAGGCGTGGCTCTGCGGGGTGGATTGCCGCTGGTGGAATCGGTGGCGCGGGCGCTCGTCCTCCAGCTGGCCCTGAGATTCGGTGTCGCACAGCTGATGCTCTGCGGAGATCGGCTCGACGACTGGGGACTCGCCCACCTCCCTCAGGCGAAGGGGGACCGTCGCGGCGCCTTCCGCCTCGGGGTCGCTCTCGCGGGTTCGCGGCGTCCGGATTGCGACAGCGTGATCTGGATGCTGCACCGCGACGACGACGTCGCCGAGGGCATCACCACGGTGATCGACATCGACGAGCCGGGCCGTGCGTTCGTGCGAACGCCGCAGGGCGTCGTCCGGGTGTCCGTCGAGGGCCTGTCGCACGATCAGGCCGCCGCCATCGCCGTGTCCCGAGTGGGGGACGCGGAGGAGGTCGATATCCTTCCCGCGGAGGTCGCTCTCGGAGACCTCCGCCAGCAGGGGTCTCCGAGCGGCCTCCCCGCGATGATCGGCCGCGGTGAGCGCGATGACGTCGGGCTGGACATCGTCGAAGACGGACCGCACGCGATCGTCACCGGCACCACGGGCACCGGCAAGAGCGAGCTGCTGGTGTCGTGGGTGACCGCGATCGCGACCGCGCACGGTCCCGACCGTGTGGTGTTCGTGCTCGCCGACTTCAAGGGCGGGACGGCGTTCGACCCGCTCAGGGAGCTGCCGCAGGTGGCTGCCGTCATCACGGATCTCGATGAGGAGGGGGCCCGGCGCGGAGTGACCAGCCTGACCGCAGAGCTGCGGCGTCGAGAGTCGGTGCTCGCCGCGGCCGGAGCCCGCGATGTGCGAGAGGTCGACATGCCTCGGCTCGTCATCGTGGTCGACGAATTCGCTGCCCTCCTGCAGGAACATGCGGATCTGGGGATCGTGTTCACCGACATCGCCGCGAGAGGACGGGCGCTGGGGATGCATCTGATCCTCGGCACGCAGAGGGCGTCCGGGGTGATCCGTGATGCCCTGGCGTCGAACTGCCCGCTTCGGGTCAGCCTCCGGGTGTCGGACTCCGCCGACAGCCGAGCCGTGATCGGCACTGATGCCGCCGCCGAACTGCCGGGGGGAGTCGCGGCCCGCGGCGTCGCGCTGGCACGAAGACCGCAGGACGAGCAGGCGCGGGTGATGCGCGTCGCTCTGACCGGCGCGGCGGACATCCGAGCCGTCGCGGCCCTGTGGGCCGATGCCGAGGCGCCGCGGAGCCCCTGGCTTCCCGCTCTGGAGCGACGGATCCCGTGGGGCGAGGTCCGTGGAGAGCAGAGTGCAGGTCGTGTGATCCTCGGGCGGGTCGACGATCCGGAGCACCAGCGTCAGCCGCTCGACTCGATGGCGGTCGGGTCGGACCGCGGTCTGAGCGTGGTCGGTGCTCCCGGCTCGGGCCGGACGTCCGTCCTGCGTGCTCTCGCGGCGCAGGACGATGAGGCACTGTGGATTCCGAGCGACCCGGAGGAGGCCTGGGACATCGCCGTGGCGCTCTCCTCGGGCCGCGTCAGGCCGCCCCGTCTCGTGCTCTGCGACGATATCGACGTCAGGATCGACAGCCTCCCCGCAGAGTACGCGCAGCACGTGCTGCATCTGTGGGAGCAGATCCTGCGGAACAACACGGACACGACCTTCGTGCTGACTTCCGCACGTGCGGGCGGGGCTGTGGGGCGCGTGCTCGACATCCTGCCGCGTCGTGGTCTGCTGCGGTTGCGGAGCAGGGTCGATCACCTGGCGGCCGGCGGCGATGCGCGCGGGTTCGAGGCGGAGCGTCCGCCGGGACGCATGCGGATCGGAGATCGCGAGATCCAGGTCGTCTGGGTGCCGGACACGGCCGCGCAGGTGCCCGGGACGGGCGGGGAGGATGCGGTGGCGGAGCGCACGGGCAGGCCCGGCGGCGTGAGCGTCCGGCACACGACGCCGCGGCGTCGGGCGAGCGACGGGTGGGCACCCCGGCTCCCGCTCACCGGCCTCGTCACCGCCGGAGCCCCTGCGGCCGCCGACGCGCTGTCCGCTGTCTTCGCGGAGTGCGACGTCCTCTGCCTGTCAGCCGCACCCGGCGGCGTCGCGCTCTCCGAACGCCCGGCGATCCTGATCGGCGAGCCCGAGGCGTGGCAGCGCGACTGGTCGCTGTGGCAGCGGGTTCGCCGAGACGGCGAGCTGCTGGTCAGAGCCGAGAACGCCGTCGAGCTGCGTCAGCTGGCCGGTGTGCGCGACCTGCCGCCGTTCGCACGGCAGCACGCCGGTCGAGCGTGGTCGATGGTGGCGGATTCCGCACCCAGACGGGTCTCGATCCCTGCTCTCGCGCCGCGACGATGACCTGTCCGCCGCGGACGGCGCTCAGAGGGCGGAGCCGGGGCGGATGCTTCCGACGTTCTGGCCGCCGCCGAGCACCTCGAGCGGGAGCACCGCCTGCAGGGTCGCGACGTCCGCGTCGGTCAGCCCTCCCGCGCGCGCGAGCAGAGTGGCGGCCACGATGGTGCTCGCTCGCGCGCCGCCGTCGAGCATCTTCACCGCGGCAGTCGTGCCGTTCGGGGCGACCATCACGATCACGCCCTCGGCGCCGCTCTTGGCGAACACACCGAGCTTCTCGATGGCGACGGTGTCGGGGCGACCAGGGCCGTCGATGGTCCAGGGATGCTCGCGGACCGCGCGCACGAGTGACCCGGCGACGCGATGCAGCGCGAACGGGGAGCGGTCCGATGCGGTGCCGATGCGGTGGATCGATCGGGCGAGGCCCGTGAGCGTGAGCGCGTAGACGGGCGCGCCGCATCCGTCGATCGCTGTGTGGGCGACCTTCTCGCCGGTGAGCCGCTCGATGACATCACGGATGTGCACCTGCAGCGGATGCGCGGGCTCGAGGTAGCCGTCGGTCGGCCACCCCGTGGCGACGCAGGCCCGCAGCATCGCCGCGTGCTTGCCCGAGCAGTTCATCCGGATCCGGGTCTGCGCACCGTGCTCGCGCACCAGTTCGTCGCGCGCGGCGGTGTCGGAGGGCCAGGCGGGAGGACACGCGAGGTCGTCCTCGTTGAGTCCGCCCTCCGTGAGGATGTCCCGGACCAGCGCGGCGTGGCGGTCGGTGCCGCTGTGGCTCGCGGTCGACATCGCGAGCTGTTCGCCCTCGAGCGCTGCGCCCGCGGTGACGCACGCCACGGCCTGCAGCGGCTTGAGGCTCGAGCGGGGGAGTATCAGCGCATCCGGGTTCCCGTGTCGAACGACGACGTCGCCCTCGGGCGAGAGAACCACCGCCGCCCCTGCGTGTCGCGATTCGACGAAGCCGCTCCGTTCGACGACGGCGAGTTCCACGGCATCCTGAACGGTCAGAGTCTCCAGCACCCCCTCAGGATATCGTCGGTCGGCGTCCCACCGCGCCAACGATGCCGCGCCGCATGCCCGGGGCGGGTGGCAGACTGACGTCATGGCAGACCGTCTGACGCCTTTCGGCGAGCACCGTTACGCACTCACCGCCACCTGGACCGGGAACGCCGGCACCGGCACGAGCGGCTACCGCGACTATCGACGCGACGTGACGATCGAGGTCGCGGGCAAGCCCGATCTGCTCGCATCGGCCGACAAGCCCTTCCGCGGCGATCCCGCCCGCTGGAATCCCGAGGATCTGCTGCTCGCCTCGCTGTCCGAGTGCCACCTGCTCTCGTACCTGCATGCGTGCGTCACCGCGGGAGTGGTCGTGGTCTCGTATCGCGACAGCGCGTCGGGAACCATGCGCGAGGACGGTGCGGGCGGCGGGGCCTTCGTCGAGGTGATGCTGCGCCCGGAGGTCGTGGTGGCGGAGGCGTCGATGATCGACGCCGCGGAGCGCGCGCACACACAGGCGCACGAGTGGTGCTTCATCGCGAACTCGATGAACTTCCCGGTGCGGCACGAGGCGACGGTCCGCGCAGCGCAGGACTGAGTCGCTCGGCGCGATCGGACGCCACCTCGCGGGCGGGCGCGCGGTCAGCGACGTTCGTGCGGCAGTGCCTGCTTGATCTTCTCGATCGCGCCCTGAGCGGGAGCCTCGTTGAACGCGTCGGCGAGTTCCTGGCCGGAGAGCGCGTGGATCGCCGCCATGATCTCGTCTGTCGCGAGTCGGCGGGCACGCCCGCTCGTGGCCGGGCCGTGCGGCGAGAGGTCGAGCGGCTCCCCGAACCGCACGGTGATGCGCTCCGAGAGGGTCGGCACCTTCGCTCCGACGGGCATCACCTTGTCGGTCCCGATCAGGCCGACCGGCACGACGGGTGCCCCCGTCTGCAGAGCGAGGAACGCCACGCCCGTGCGGCCCTTGTACAGACGACCGTCGGTGGAACGCGTCCCCTCCGGGTAGAGCGCGACCGCGAGTCCTTCGTCGAGGAGCTGACGCTGCACGTCGAGCGCGTCGAGCGCGGCCTTGCCGGCGCCCCGGCGCACGGAGATGGCGCCGATCGATTCGAAGAAGGTCTTGCTGAGCCAACCCTTCATGCCGGTGCCCTCGAAGTAGGTGGACTTCGCGAGGAAATGCACCGGACGAGGTGCGGCCACCGGGATCGCGATCGAGTCGATGAACGAGAGGTGGTTGCTGGCGAAGATGACCGGGCCGTCCTTCGGGACGTTCTCGCGCCCCTCGATGCGGGGCCGGTAGATGGTGCGCGCGAGCGGGGTGATGAGACCGCGACCCAGCCGGTAGGCGAATCCCGCGTGACGGGGTCCCTGCGTCTCTGCGGGCGATGTTGCGGGCTCCACCGACTGCTCTGACGTCATCAGAGCAGATTACCCCCGGATCCATGCCGCCGTGGGAATGAAGCCCCGGCGCGCGCCTCCCAGCCTCGGCCAAGGGGCGTGCGCCATGATGGGGTGTCCCTCCCGCGAACCCGAGGTCTCATCGTGCGCAAGCGTCCGCTCATCATCCTGTCCACCGTCGCTGCGGCGACCCTTCTCCTTGCCGGGTGCTCGGGAGGTGCGGATCCGGAGTCGACCGCGACGCCGGACGCCTCCGCTCAGGGCTCGTGCCTGGCCGACCTGAAGTCCGGTGCCGGATCCGATGCGGTGTCGGTCGAGGGCTCCGGCGCTGATGCCAAGGTCACGGTGCCGGCCGACGCCGACCTGACCGAGGCCCAGCGATCCGTGGTCGTCGAGGGCGATGGCGAAGACGTCAAGCCCGGCGACCTCATCTCGCTGCGCTATCAGCTCGTCGACGCCAAGACGAACGAGGTGCTCAGCACGTCCGAGCGCGGCCCCGACGGCGTGCTCTCGGCCCTTCTCGCGGTGCAGCAGCCGCAGCAGATGGTCGATCCCACCCAGTCCACCGTCTTCACGGTCGCTGCGGAGTGCGTTCCGATCGGATCCAGCGTGGTGCTGACGCTCCCCGCCGCGCAGGAGGGATCCAACCCCAGCGTGCTGTACATCGAGACCATCGAGGAGCTGCCCACCATCGCATCCGGGTCCGACGTCGATGCGACCGAGGGGATGCCGAAGGTCGAGCTCGACGACGCGGGCTCGCCGACCATCACGCTCCCCGACACCGACGCTCCCACCGAGACCGAGGTCGCCGAGCTCAAGCAGGGCGATGGCGCCGTGGTCGCCTCGGGCGACCTCGTCACGGTGCAGTACCGCGGGGTCAAGTGGTCGGACGGCACCGAGTTCGACTCGAGCTGGAGTCGCGATGCGGCCCCGACGCAGTTCCAGACCACCAGTGTCGTGCCCGGCTTCAAGATGGCTCTCGAGGGCCAGAAGGTCGGCTCTCAGGTCGTCGTGACCATGCCTCCGAAGGACGGCTACGGCGAGGGCGAGATCAACGCGAACGACCTCACCGGCGAGACCTTGGTGTTCGTCGTCGACATCCTCGCGACGACCCCCATCGAGCAGGCTCCGTAAGCACGGCGGGAGCCGGGGGCGTGCCATAGGCTGGCGGCATGCGTCGCATCATCGTCCTCGGCTCCACCGGCTCCATCGGCACCCAGGCGCTCGACGTCATCCGTGCCAATCCTCGGCGTTTCGAGCTCGTCGGCCTCGCTGCCGGCTCCAACGCCGAGATGCTGGCCGAGCAGGCGGCGGCCTTTCAGGTCGAGAGCACGGCGCTGGGCGCCGCCGAGGCCGAGCAGCTCGTGCGCGATGTCGAGGCCGACGTCGTGCTCAACGCGATCACGGGCTCCATCGGCCTCGGATCCACTCTCGCCGCGCTGACGGCCGGGCGCACGCTGGCTCTGGCCAACAAGGAGTCGCTCATCGTCGGCGGGGAGCTCGTGCTCGCCGCGGCCGCACCCGATCAGATCGTCCCCGTCGACTCGGAGCATTCGGCGATCGCCCAGGCCCTGCGCAGCGGTGCCCACTCGGAGGTCCGCCGGCTGGTCGTCACGGCATCCGGCGGCCCCTTCCGCGGACGCTCGCGTGACGAGCTGCGCGAGGTCACCCCTCAGCAGGCGCTCGCGCATCCGACGTGGGACATGGGTCGGATGGTGACCACGAACTCCGCGACGCTCGTGAACAAGGGGCTCGAGGTCATCGAGGCCCATCTCCTGTTCGACGTCGCCTACGACGACATCGACGTCGTCGTGCATCCTCAGTCCATCGTGCATTCCATGGTGGAGTTCATCGACGGCTCCACGATCGCCCAGGCATCGCCGCCGGACATGCGTCTGCCGATCTCGCTCGGTCTCGACTGGCCGAACCGCATCGGCGGCGTCGGACGTCCGCTCGACTGGACCAGTGCGACGTCCTGGACCTTCGAACCGCTCGACGACGGAGCTTTTCCCGCGGTGACTCTCGCCAAGGCGGTCGGTCGTGCCGGGGCCACCTTCCCCGCGGTCTACAACGCGGCCAACGAGCAGGCCGTCGACGCGTTCCACGAGGGTCGGCTGCCGTTCCTCGGCATCGTCGACACGATCTCGCGGGTCGTCGACGCGCATCAGCCCCCCGACACCCTGACGGTCGAGTCGCTCGCCGAGGCCGAGGCCTGGGCGCGCCGCACGGCCGACCAGCTGATCGCGAAGGGCTGATCCCACCGAGGGATCTCGCGGATCAGGCGGACAAGCCGGATCACGCGGATCAGCCCGACCTGGCGGGTCGGGCCGATCCCGAAGACTCTCAGTCCTCGTCGGCGTACGGAACGGGCCAGTGCGAGTCGGGGACGGGCCACCCTGCGGCGCGCAGCGCGCGACGCGCCAGCTCCCGTGCCGAGTACGGCGTGCGCACGCCTCGGATGTCGCGGTAGTCCTGATGTCCGGGCCCTGCCCACAGGATGGAGTCGCCGTCGCC
>NZ_JBEOUR010000074.1:0-16357 GCF_040302605.1 Microbacterium sp. NPDC097977 | reverse complement strand
TGACGTCGCCGCTGCGACGCTCGCACGCTGTCCCGACGGTGAGGGGGCCTTCGTGCTCGCCCACTCGACTCCGGGGGCTCCGAACTCGTGCGTGATGCCCGACGTCGTCATCAACGAGATCGAGTCCAACGGAGATGCGACCGACTGGGTCGAGGTCGTCAACACCGGCAGCACCCCGGTGGATCTCTCCGGCTGGACCGTGATGGACGGCGATCCGGTCGGCCATGCGGTGGAGGCGACTCCGCTGCCGGCTGACACGATCATCGAGCCCGGCGCCTACTTCGTGTTCGACCAGCCGACGGACTTCGTGTTCGGTCTGGGCAACGGCGACACCGTCACTCTGCGCGACGCGAGCCTCGGCGTCGTCGACGAGCACGTGTACGTCGAACACGCCGCAGGCGTGCTCGCCCGCTGCGCCGACGGCAGTGGAGACTTCGTCGACATCGCCGTCTCGACCAAGGGTGCGCGCAACGCCTGTGGCAACCCCGTGCGCATCAACGAGGTCGAGTCCGACGGCGGATCACCCGACGACTGGGTCGAGCTCGTCAACCCGACCGCATCCGCTCTCGATGTGTCGGGGGTCGTCGTGAAGGACGACGACGACACCCACTCCTACGCGATCCCGGCAGGTACGACGATCTCGGCCGGTGCGTATCTCGTGATCGAGCGCGCCGCTCTCGGTTTCGGACTGGGCGACGGAGACGCGGTGCGTGTCTTCGACGGTGACCTGCTCGTCGATTCGACGACGTGGGGTGCGGAGCACGCGACCACCACGTGGGGGCGCTGCCCCGACATCATCGGAGCGTTCGCCGCGACCGCGGAGAGCACGAAGGGTCTCGCGAACGTCTGCGCCGGAGAGATCGCGGTCTCGACCTGGCCCGGGTCGGCCGAGGTGCGCGTGCTCGACACCGCGCCGACGTTCCTCGAGGACAGTTCGGGCCTGGACGTGCAGGAGACGATGGACGGCGCGTTCCTCTGGGCCGTCGACAACGGCGACGGACGCATCTGGAAGCTGGAGGCCCACGCCGACGGCTCGTTCTCGCAGCTCGTGGGCTGGGAATCCGGCAAGCGGGTGCGGTTCCAGAAGGATGCCGCCGACCCGGACGCCGCGGGTCCTGACACAGAGGGCATCACGGTCGACAGCGACGGATACGTCTACGTCGCCTCCGAGCGCGACAACAGCACCAAGGGAGCGAACGAGAACACCGTGCTCAAGGTGGACCCGGAGGCCTCCTCGGGCGATCTCGTCGCCCAGCAGGAGTGGGACCTCACAGCTCTGCTGCCCGCCGTCGGTGCGAACCTCGGCATGGAGGCCGTGCAGTGGGTTCCGGACACCGCCCTGCACGGCACGCTCTTCGACGTCAACACGGGCGCGGCCTATGACTCGACCGACTACGCCGGTCACGGTGATGGCCTGTTCTTCGTCGCCGTCGAGGACAACGGTCATGTGTACGCCTTCGCGCTCGCTGCCGACGGCACCGCGACGCTGGTCTCGGAGATCGCACCCGGGCTCGCTGGAGTCATGGCTCTCGACTACGACAGCGTGCTCGACGTGCTGTGGGCGGTGTGCGACGACGGCTGCCACGGTCAGTCGGCGCAGATCACGTTGAACGGCACCGCGCAGCCCGGTGTGGCGCACTTCGCGCGCCCTGCCAGCATGCCTGACATCAACAACGAGGGCTTCGCGACCGCGCCCGCCTCGCTGTCGGTCGACGGACAGCGCCCCGTGTGGTGGTTCGCCGACGGCTTCGCCTCGGAGGCGCTGCGGGTGGGGACCCTGCCCGGCGCGACGAGCGAGAACCCCGGGGAGAACCCCGGCGAAGACCCCGGCGGGAACCCGGGCAGCCAGACGCCGCCTCTGCCCGACACCGCTGTCACCGACGAGAACCGCGACAGCGGCGCGCTCGCGGTCACCGGAGCCGAGCTGCCGGTGGCGTCGGTGCTGCTGGCGCTGACGCTGGTGGTCGCCGGCATGATCGCGGTCGGTCGTCGGCGCCGCACCGGCTGAGCCAACGGATCGAGGACGGAGGGTGTGCGGAGTCGCTCCGCGTACCCTCCGTCGTCGTGCGGTCGGTGCCGCCGTGTCGGTGGCTCAGCCTAGACTCAGAAGGCCATGACCGAAGCCCCTCTCATCGTCCCCGGATCCGTCGGCCCACGCTCCACAGGGGCGCAGGGGCAAGACGATCTGCTCGCCGGCCTCAACCCTCAGCAGCTCGAGGCTGTGACCTATCGCGGCCCCGCTCTGCTCATCGTGGCGGGTGCGGGTTCGGGCAAGACCAGCGTGCTCACGCGCCGCATCGCGTCGCTCCTGAGGTCGCGAGAGGCCTGGCCGAGCCAGATCCTGGCGATCACCTTCACCAACAAGGCCGCCGGCGAGATGCGCGAGCGCGTCGAGGGGATCGTCGGCGAGGCGGCGAAGGGCATGTGGATCTCGACGTTCCATTCCGCGTGCGTCCGCATCCTGCGCCGCGAGGCCCAGCAGTTCGGCTTCACGAAGTCGTTCACCATCTACGACTCCGGTGATTCGCGCGCGCTCATCAAGCGACTCGTCAAAGAGCACGAGGCCGATGCCTACGGGCTCACCCCCGGAGCGGTCCAGTCACGGATCTCGAAGCTCAAGAACGAGCTGTCCGACGCCGACGCCTACGCGCGACAGGCGAACATGTCCGATCCCGCCGAGCGCATCTTCGTCGAGCTGTTCGCCGACTACCAGCGCCAGCTGCAGAAGGCCAACGCGTTCGACTTCGACGATCTGATCGGGCAGACGGTGTACCTGTTCCGCGCCTTCCCGCAGGTCGCCGACACCTACCGCCGTCGATTCCGTCACGTCCTCGTCGACGAGTACCAGGACACCAATCACGCGCAGTACGCGCTGATCCACGAGCTGACGCGACCCGTGACCGGCGAGTCGTCCGACCCGTATGCCTCGAACGGCATGATGATCTTCGAGCCCGACACCGCCCCGGAGCTCGAGGGCGCATCCCTCACCGTCGTCGGTGACTCCGACCAGTCGATCTACGCGTTCCGCGGAGCCGACATCCGCAACATCAGCGAGTTCGAGCGCGACTTCCCCGGCGCGCGCGTCGTGCTGCTCGAGCAGAACTACCGCTCGACGCAGAACATCCTCTCGGCGGCGAATGCCGTGATCGGCAACAACTTCGACCGCAAGGACAAGAAGCTCTGGAGCGACAAGGGCGACGGTGACGCGATCATCGGCTTCACCGGGTACTCGCAGCACGACGAGGCGCAGTTCGTCGCCGACGAGGTCGAGTCGCTGCGGCGTTCCGGTATGCCCTACTCGGAGATGGCCGTCTTCTACCGCACCAACTCGCAGTCGCGTGCGCTCGAGGAGATCTTCATCCGCTCCGCGGTGCCGTACAAGATCATGGGCGGCACGAAGTTCTACGAGCGTGCCGAGATCAAAGACGCTCTCGCCTATCTCGTCGCGGTGGCGAATCCCGCCGACGAGATGGCTGTGCGGCGCATCCTGAACAAACCGCGTCGCGGCATCGGCGACGTCTCCGAGTCCGCCATCGCGCGTTTCGCCGATGCGCACGAGATCACCTTCCGTCAGGCTCTGTCGGTGCCGGACCAGCTGGGTTTCGGTCCGAAGATCCAGGCGGGGATCGCCCAGCTCGACGCGGTGCTCGCCGAGGCGACCGAGATCATGCTGCCCGCGTCGGGTGAGCTCCCGCCGCCGACCTCGGTGGCCGACGGGCTGAGCGTGTTGCTGTCGAAGAGCGGGTACCTCGACGCGCTCCGCGCCAGTCGCGACCCGCAGGACGAGGCGCGGGTCGAGAACCTCGACGAGTTCGTCGCGGTGGCCCGGGACTTCGCGCGCAACAACCCCGAGGGCACCATCGTCGACTTCCTCACCGAGGTCGCTCTGGTGTCCGACGCCGATGACCTCGACGACGAGTCGGGCTCCGTCTCGCTGATGACGATGCACACCGCGAAGGGGCTCGAGTACGACGCCGTCTTCGTCACCGGAGTCGAAGAAGACCTGATCCCGCACCGCATCTCGGCCGGTGAACCGGGTGGGCCTCAGGAGGAGCGCCGCCTCTTCTACGTGGGCATCACCCGCGCGCGCAAGCGCCTGCACCTGTCGCTGGCGATGACGAGGGCGCAGTTCGGTGAGGTCACGGTCGCCATGCCGAGTCGGTTCCTGCAGGAGATCCCGGCGGGGCTCATCGACTGGCGCCAGTCGCCGGGCGACGTGAACTCGCGCGGAGGAACGCAGTCCCGCGCGCTGAATGCGCGCCGAGCAGGTGGCTTCGGCGGCTCCGGATCCGGGTCGGGCGACCGCTTCGCGGTCAAGCAGCTCCCCGGACGCGACGCGCTGAAGCCGCTGTCGACGGCCATGGACAAGTTCCCGAACCGTGTCACGGCGAAGATGCGCGACAACGGAGATCTCGAGCTCACCGCCGGCGATCGCATCCGCCACTCCGACTTCGGCGAGGGGCGCGTCGACGCCGTGACCGGCGAAGGGGCCAAGCGCATCGCGCACGTGCGCTTCGACTCCGCCGGTCAGAAGAAGCTCCTCATCAAGGTCGCACCGATCGAGAAGATCTGAGGCGACCTGCGGTTAGGCTGGCTGATATGGCCCTGTTCTCACGCCGCAAGAAGTCCGCAGACGACGTCGTCGCCGACCAGAGCGAGACCCAGCCCGACACCGAGGGTGCCGAGGTCGCGCCCGACGCGGACGCCGCCTCCGTCACGGACGCCGCCTCCGCACCGGATGCCGCCCCCGAGCAGGCCGAGGTCGCACCGACCATCGGCATCTCGGTGCAGGCGTTCCGCGGGGTGGGCGCGCAGGCGGGGCCCGAGGTCGCTCTGCCCGACCCCGATGCCACGTCCGCGGCGCCGTCCGCCGCCGCAGGCACCGCGGCGCCGTCGGCTCCTGCGGCAGCACCCGCGCCGGAGCCCGTCCGTCGGCTGCCGCTGGCCCCCGCGCTGCCGCCGGAGCAGACCGAGACGGTCGCCGGCATGAAAGACAACGTCCTGCTGCGCGAGTCGCTCAAGGAGATCGAGCAGGGTGCGACGAACGAGCAGCTCCTCGGCGTGCTCCGCCAGGCGCTGCAGGGGCACCTCTACATCCGCGTGAACGGCGACGCCCGGGCCCAGATCAGCGAGGGCAAGCCGCTCGCGGTGGCGGTCGTGCGCGACGGCGAACGCCAGTTCATGCTCGGGTTCAGTTCCGCCGCCGCCGTGCGTGACTCCGTGCAGCTCGAGAAGGACCCGGCGGCGACCTCTGCTGTCGCTCAGCCGGTGACCTCGGTGCTGCAGCAGGTCGTCTCGGGTGACTTCGCCGGTCTGATCGTCGACAACGCGTCGACGCCGCACCGGGTGGTGTTCCCCACCGAACTTCTGCAGAAGGCTCTCGAGCAGGCCGATGTCGACATGACGGTCAAGTCCCTCATCGCCGCACCTCGCGAGCAGGACTCGGAGGCGAAGGTGGGCGAGGCGCTCGCCAAGACGCGCATGTGGGTGGCCGTGAACGAAGGCGGCACCGGCGGGCAGGTCGGGATCGCCGAAGCGCAGACGCCCGACGGCCGACGGTTCCTGCAGCTCTTCTCGCACCCTCTGGAGGTGCTCGCGCTGGGCCGAGGCGATCGACCGCTGCCGTTCGAGCCCTCGCAGCTCGCCTCGCTGCTCTCGAATCACCTCGACATGGCCGGCGTCATCATCGACCCCGCGGGTCCGAGCATCGTCGTCGAGCGCGACGCGCTCACCTCGGTGATGATCCTGTCGGTCGACGTGGGGGAGTGACCTGCTTCCGCCCGTCGCGCCGGCGCTCTAGGGTCGGAACATGGCCTCAGAACGCATCCCCCTGACCGTCGCGGATCCGGATGCCGAGCGCGAGGTCGTGCTGTCCAGCCCGAATCGGGTGATCTGGCCCGACGCGGGGATCACGAAGGCCGAGCTCGTCGAGTACCTGCAGATCGTCAGCGGGCCGTTCCTCGAGGCGAACGGCAACCGGCCCGTCTCGCTCGAGCGGTTCCGTGACGGGATCGGCAGCGACGGCTTCTTCTCGAAGAACCCGCCCCAGGGCACGCCCGAGTACGTCGATGCGGTGACCGTGACGTACAACAGCGGCAGACGGCATCCGCAGATCGTGCTGAACCGGCCGAGCGCGATCGTCTGGGCCGCGCAGATGAACACGATCGTCTTCCATCCGTGGGCCTCGCTCGCCACCGATCCCGACAACCCCGTCGAGCTGAGGATCGACCTCGACCCGCAGCCCGGCACCGACTTCTCCGATGCGATCGTGGCCGCGCACGCTCTGCGCGAGGTGCTGGGCGAGGCAGGACTCGTGGCGTTCGTGAAGACGAGCGGCAACCGCGGTCTGCACGTGTTCGCCCCCATCGAGCCGTCGCATGAGTTCCTCGAGGTCAGGCACGCCGTCATCGCCGCCGGTCGGGAGCTGGAGCGTCGCATGCCCGACCGGGTCACCATGAACTGGTGGAAGGAAGAGCGCGGCGAGCGGATCTTCATCGACTTCAACCAGGCCAATCGCGACCGCACGATGGCCGGGGCGTACAGCCCGCGGGCGCTGCCGGGGGCCACCGTGTCGATGCCGGTGCATTGGGACGAGCTCGACGGTCTCGACCCCGCGCGGTTCACTGTGCGCAGCGTCCCGTCGCGGCTCGAGGAGGTCGGCGACGCCTGGGCGCGGATGCAGCAGAAGCCGGGTCGCATCGACACGCTGCTCGAATGGTGGCAGCGCGACACCGAGGCCGGGCTGGGGGAGCTGTCGTTCCCGCCGGAGTTCCCCAAGATGCCCGGGGAGCCACCGCGCGTGCAGCCCAGCAAGAAGGTCGCCGCGCACTGGGACGAGAACGGCGACGCCGTCGAGGAGTGAGCGTCAGCCGAGGACGTCGGCGAGGTCATAGCCGGCGACGGTGTCGAGCTGGTCGTAGGTGCACGAGCGCGCGTCGCGGTCGGGTCGCCAGCGGGCGAACTGCACGGTGTGCCGGAAGCGCGATCCCTCGAGCTGGTCGTAGCGCACCTCGAGCACGCGCTCGGGTCGCAGTCGCACGAACGAGACGTCCTTCGAGCCGCTGAACCGCGAGCGTTCGCCCTCGTCCGTCACCGCAGCACCCGCGTCGTCGCGTTCGACGAGCGGGGCGAGCTCGTCGACGAGCTCCCTGCGGCGCGCGTCGCTCCAGGCGGCGACGCCGCCCACCTGCCGCAGCGTTCCGCCGGAGTCGAAGAGCCCGACGAGCAGCGAGCCGACGCCGGAGCCCGACTTGTGGATGCGGTAGCCGAGGGCGACGACGTCGGCGGTGCGCGCGTGCTTGACCTTGATCAGAGTCCGCGTGCCCGCGGCGTAGGGCTGGTCCAGGGGCTTGGCTACCACACCGTCGAGGCCCGCGCCCTCGAACTCCTGCAGCCAGCGCGCGGCGGTGTCGCGGTCGCGTGTCGTCCGCGTGATGTGCAGCGGATGCGCGACCTCGGACATCAGGACCTCCAGCCGGGCGCGACGCTCCTCGAACGGCGTGGTGAGCAGGTCCTCGTCGCCCACGGCGAGCAGATCGAAGGCGATGAACATGGCCGGGGTCCGGGTCGCCAGCGTCGCCACCCGCGACGCCGCAGGGTGGATGCGCTGGCTCAGAGCCTCCCAGTCGAGGCGCTGCTCACCGAGCGGTCCCGTGGCGACGACGATCTCACCGTCGAGCAGACACGGCTGCGGCAGGACCCGCGGAACCGCCTCGACGAGCTCGGGGAAGTACCGGGTGAGCGGCTTCGCTCCGCGGGAGCCGATCTCGACGCTGTCGCCGTCCCAGGCGAGCAGGCCGCGGAACCCGTCCCATTTCGGCTCGAACAGCAGACCGCCGGCGGACGTCGCGGGGTCGGGCACCGTCGGCGCCGCCTTCGCCAGCATCGGGGAGGGGATCACGTAGCGCATGGGTCCATCCTGGCGAACGACGTGCCGCGGCAGAAGGGCCTCGGCTCAGCCGAACAGGTCGTCGAGCGTCACGCGCGTGCCGGCGTCTCGCAGCGCGGTGTGTGCGGCGTGCCAGCCGGCCATGCCGTTGACGCCCGGGCCCGGCGGGGTGGAGGCCGAAGCGAGGTAGACGCCCCGCATCGGGGTGCGCCAGGGGGCGGTGCTGAGGATCGGACGCCGGATCGCCTGCGGGATCGTGAACGCGCCGCCGAGGATGTCGCCGCCGATCTCCGACGGGTTGATCGCCTCCCGCGAGGAGGCGGGCACCGAGTGGTGCGCGAGGATCAGGTCGCGGAAGCCGGGCGCGAACCTTTCCATCTGTCGTGTGATGAGTTCGGTGGCGTCGAGATCGGAGCCGTGCGGCACATGGATGTACGCCCACAGCACGGCCTTCCCCTCGGGCGCGCGGGTGGGATCGAAGATCGAGGGCTGCACGGTGAGGGCGTAGGGGCGTTCGCTGACGCGCCCGCGGGCGACCTCGTTCTCGCTCCGCCACACCTCTGCCCTGGTGCCGCCGATGTGGACGGTCGGTGCGAGGGCGACCTCGGGGTGGGCCCAGGGGATCGGGCCGTCGAGGGCGAAGTCCACTTTCGCGGCGCCCGGTCCGTAGCGGAAGCCGCGGATCGAGCGCGCGTAGCGGGCGGGGACGTCGGGGTGGGTGAGGGCGAGCCGGGGCGAGGTGTTCAGCATCAGCAGGTCGCCGCGCGACGGGTCGCCCCAGTCGAGTGCATCCAGATCCGTGATGTTGTGCCCGGACTCGACGGACCCGCCGTGCGCCTCGAGATCGGCGACGAGGGCATCCGCGATCTGCTGCGACCCGCCGCGTGGGTACACCCAGCCGCCGGCATGGGCCTCGGCGGCGAGCAGCAGGCCCGCTGCCGCACCGGCGAGAGTGGGGAGCGGTGTCGGAGGATGCGCCAGGACGCCGGCGATCAGCGCGGCGGCCTCATCCGTGCGGAACGTGCGCGCGGCCAGCGCGGTGCCCTGGTCGAGCATCCGCAGTGCGAAGCGCAGAGCGGTCAGCGGGTGACGGGGGATCCGCAGCATCTGATTCCCGGTGAAGTCAGCGACGCCCTCGACGTGGGTGCTGAGCGGTCGCAGGAGGGCCAGCCACGCGCGCTCGTCGACGCCGAGCCCAGACGCTGTGCGCTCGATGTCGCGCCATGCGATGCCCGCCCTGCCGCCGTCGAGAGGATGCGCGTACGAGACGTCCGGATGGATCCACTCGATGCGGTCGGACAGACCGAATGCCTGGAAGAACGGGGAGGCGACGGCGGAGGGGTGCACCGCCGCGCACACGTCGTGTCGGAAGCCGGGGAGCGTCGACTCGAGGGTGCGGAGACCACCGCCGATCGTGTCGGAGGCCTCGTGGATCCGGACCTCGTATCCCGCGCGGGCGAGGGTCACGGCCGCCGCGAGGCCGTTCGGTCCGGAGCCGATGATCGTCGCGCGTGCCATACCGCCAGTCTTCCACGTCCGGACGTGAGATCCTTGGAGAGATGAATGAAGTCCAGGGGCCTACCCCCACCGGAAACTCCCGCCCATACCGCACCCTCGCCGAAGCGCTCCGCGCACACCGGATCGCAGTGGAGAACCACGAGTTCATCACCGCCATCGCCGACGCCGTCGGCATCTCGTCGTACATCGACCGAGGGCGCTACATCGAGGCGGTCCGCCGAGGTGAGGGCGCCAGCCTGCACATCGGCAAGACCTACACCAACGGCTTCACCGAGGACGAGGTCGTCGTCGTCGGTTCGACGCCGCTGCGTCTGCGGGCGAGCGAGGGACGTGCACCCTACTTCTACGTGACGCACCCGAGCGAGTTCCGTCCGATCGCTCCCGTCAAAGCCAAGCGGTCGACGACTCCTCGTGTCGCGGCGGCCCCGAGCACCCCGCGCACCCCGAAGCCGGCCGAGCGCGACTACGGGGTGTGCGACGTCTGCTTCATGGTGAAGACGCCCGCCGGCGGTTGCGGCTGCGACTGACCCCGGCGCTCACCGCTCCCCGAAGGACACCCCGGTGAGCTCTTCGGAGATGTTCCAGACGCGCGCGGCCGTCGCATCGTCGCGCAGTCGCGAGTAGAGCTTCTGCGCGGCGGGCGCGCCGCCGAGGTGGGCGATGCCCGAGGGTCCGAAGAACTCCCCTCCTCGCACGTCGACGGAGGTCGCGGCGAGGACCGCAGGCAGCGCGGCGCTCTCGGCGGTCCCGAACAGGATCCCGCGCCGCGACAGCGCATCGATGACCCGTCGTGCGGTGGTCTGCGTGGCGCGCCCGAGCTCGGGCTGCGCCGCCAGAAGGTTGGTGGGGGCGACGCCGGGGTGCGACAGCACGCTGGTGATGCCCCATCCGTCCCGGCGACTGCGGCGATCCAGTTCGAGTCCGAACAGGCCGACGGCGATCTTCGACTGGCTGTATGCGCGCATGCTGTCGTACGAGCGCTCCCACTGCAGGTCGTCGTCGTTGAGGGATCCCCGCTCGGCCGCGATGCTGATCTGCGAGACGACGCGGGCCGACCCCGCCCTGAGCAGGGGGAGCAGCCTGCCGACGAGCGCGAAGTGCCCGAGGTGATTCGCCCCGAACTGCAGCTCGAACCCGTCGGCGGTGGTTCGCCGGGTCGGCGGGGTCATCACTCCGGCGTTGTTCACGAGGATGCCGATCGGGGTGCCTTCCCCGGTCAGCGTCTGCCCCAGCGCGGCCACTGAGTCGAGCGATGCGAGATCGAGGTCTCGCAGCGACAGCGACCCCTGCGGCGCCGAGCTCCGGATCCTCTCGATCGCACGCTCGCCCTTCTCGCGGTCGCGGACGGGCATGATCACCTCGGCGCCCGCGGCGGCGAGCCGGGCGGCGATGCCGAGTCCGATCCCGTCGCTCGCTCCGGTGATGACGGCCCTGGTGCCGTGGAGGGCGGGGATGGTGAGGTCGGGGGTTCTGCGTGGCATGGTCTCTCCTGTTCGCCGATGCATCGATGCTCCTCCGCTCCGACGATGTGAACCAGGGATCGTCGATCCGTGGATCGCCGAGATGTCGGCTGGTAGAACTGACAGGACGAGGGGGAGGCGCGCATGACCGTGGACAGACAGGGGCTCGCGGAGTTCCTCCGGGGGCGGCGCGAGGCGCTGCAGCCCGAGGACGTCGGACTGCCGCGGGGGGAGCGGCGCCGCACCAGCGGGCTCCGCCGCGAGGAGGCCGCAGCGCTCAGCCACATGTCCACCGACTACTACGCGCGTCTGGAGCAGGAGCGGGGGCCGCAGCCCTCCGAGCAGATGATCGCGGCGATCACGCAGGGGCTGCACCTCTCGCTCGCCGAACGCGAGCACCTGTTCGCCCTCGCCGGTCACACGCCGCCGGCCAGAGGCACCGAGAGCGACCATGTGAGCCCGGGGATTCTGCGCATCTTCGACCGTCTGCACGACACCCCCGCCGAGGTCGTCACGGAGCTGGGCGAGACGCTGCGGCAGACGCCGCTCGGAGTCGCGCTGGTCGGCGATCTCTCGCGCTTGCGCGGTCCGGAGCGCAGCATCGGCTACCGGTGGTTCACGGATCCGCGCTTCCGCCTGCTCTATGACGAGGAGGATCGGCCCTTCCTCTCCCGCCTGTGGGTGTCGGGTCTGCGCGAGATCGCGGCCCTGCGGGGACCCGCCTCACGCGCCGCGCGCTACGTCGCGCTGCTGCAGGAGCGCAGCGAGGAGTTCCGCATCCTGTGGGAGGCGCACGAGGTCGGACTGCGCCCCCGAGCGGTGAAGCGCTTCCTGCATCCGGAGCTCGGGCCGATCGAACTCGCGTGCCAGACGCTCGTCGACCCGGTGCAGTCTCATTCGCTGCTCGTGTACACCGCCGCACCGGGAAGCGAGAGCGCCGAGAAGCTGCGGCTCCTCGGGGTCATCGGGGCCGAGCGGTTCGGAGCCGAGCGGCTCTCGGCCGCAGAGCCGCTCGCGCCGCCCCCGGAGGGCTGAGGACCGGGCGGTGCCACTCCGCTCAGGCGAAGGCGCTCATCCCGGTGATGTCGCGGCCGAGAAGCAGTGCCTGCACGCTCTCGGTGCCCTCGTACGTGTGGATGGCCTCGATGTCCGCCATGTGCTGCATCACGCCGTTCTCGAGCAGGATGCCGTTGCCGCCGAGGAGGTCACGGGCGATCGACGCCACCCGACGGGCGGCGCGGGTGTTGTGGAACTTCGCCAGTGAGGCTTGCGTGGGGCGCAGTTCCCCTGCGGTCTCGAGGTCGGCGAGGCGGCGGCAGTACAGCTGCATCGCGGTGAGGTCTTCGAGCATGTGGGTCAGCCGCTCCTGCACCATCTGGAACTTCGCGAGAGGCTTGCCGAACTGGATGCGCTCCTTCGAGTAGGCGAGGGCGGCTTCGTAGCACGCGGTCGCATGACCGAGCGCCGACCACGCGACGCCCGAGCGGGTGGCGTAGAGCACGATCGATGCGTCCTTGAAGCTCGTCGTCCCCGGCAGCACGGCGTCCAGCGGCACGCGCACGTCGTCCAGCACGATGTGCGCCTGGTGGATGGCGCGCAGCGAGGCCTTGCCGCGGATCGGGGTCCCCGTGTACCCGGGGGTGTCCTGTTCGACCAGGAAGCACCGGACGGCTCCGTGTTCCGCGGCGGTCTCGTCGTCGACGCGGGCCCAGACGAAGGTGATGCCGCCGGATGCGCCGTTGCCGATCCACTTCTTGGTGCCGCGGATGACCCACTCCTCGCCGTCGCGCCGCGCCACCGTCTCGAGCGAGACGGAGTCCGATCCGTGGTCCGGTTCGGTGAGGGCGAAGGATCCGAACACCGAGCTGTCGGCGAGGGCCGTGAGCCATCTCTGCTGCTGCTCATCCGAGCCGAAGAGCGCGAGGGTGCGCAGCGCGAGCCCGCCCTGCACGGCGAGCACGGTGCCGAGGGACCCGTCCCCGCGGGAGATCTCCATGTTCACGAGGCCTGCGGCGAGAGGGGAGAGTCGGGTGAGCGACGCGTGCTCGATGCCGTCGACGACGAGGTCCATCTCGCCCATGCGGCGGGCGGCCTCCAGCGGATACTCGGCGCGATCCCAGGCATCGGCCATCTGCGGGCCGACCTCGTCGATGTAGGCCTTCGCGCGATCCCAGGCGGATCTGTCGGCCTCGGGGATGTCGGCGAAGACGGCGTAGTAGTCGCTGTCCTGGCGTCCGGTGATGTCGTACGACGAGACGCGCTCGCCGGGGAAGGGAGATGCTGCGGTGCTCATGGAGACTCCTTCGTGGCACCAAGTATCGTACTCCCCGATACTGGGTTCCACGACGCCCGATATGCGGGTGCCCCGCGTCTGTGAAGGGGTCGCGCGTCAGTCGAGCTGCGTGCGCAGCCGGCGGGTGACCTCGGCGACCGGCATCGAGCGCGGGAACACCGCGACGACGAGATCGTCGGCCGCCGCCGCCGCAGAGTCGGCGGGCACGCCGTACCGTCGCCTGACGTCGGCGAGCGCGGTCTGCAGGGTCGACACCGGCACCTTCTTCTTGCCGCGGAGCAGCTGACGCAGCACGTGGTTGTGCACGGCGGTGACGAGCGCCGAGAAGCCCACGGCATCGAGCGGATCGATGCCGGGGAGCGCACTGCGCAGGTAGTCGTCGAACAGTCGCTCGTAGCGGAACACGGTGATGATCTCCCGCTCGCGCAGCACCGGAACCTGGCGCACGATCTGATACCGGCGCCTCGCCATCTCGGGATCGTGCGCGAAGTGCGCGAAGACCGACTCGGATGCCGCGCACACCGCGCCCCACGGATCCTCGTGTCCCTCGGCGAGGAACTCCCGGAGCTTGTCGAGCAGGGCCTCGTGATCCGCGAACACCACGTCCTCCTTGCCGCCGAACTGGCGGAAGAACGTCGATCGGGAGACGCCTGCGGCCTTCGCGATCTGCTCGACCGAGGTCTGGTCGAAGCCCTGTGTCGCGAACAGCTCGAGCGCTGCGGCCACGACGCCGGTGCGCGGTTCTGCGGATTCGTGCATGGGATGAGCCTAGACCTCGACCCCAGCCCGCGCCGTCGCCGCCGTGGAGGGGAGGACGCCGGGAGCGCTCAGGTGCAGGTAGTAGGCTGTGGGACTGGTCGATGTCTCGACATCGAGAGAATTACCAGACAGCAGCCCAGTGAAGGAACCACAGTGGATCTGTACGAGTACCAGGCACGAGACGTTTTCGAGAAGTACGGAGTGCCGGTTCTCGCCGGCATCGTCGCGGACACACCGGAAGAGGTGAGGGCGGCCGCCGAGAAGATCGGTGGAGTGGTCGTCGTCAAGGCTCAGGTGAAGACCGGCGGCCGTGGAAAGGCGGGCGGCGTCAAGGTCGCCAAGACCCCCGATGAGGCCTACGAGGCGGCGAAGGCCATCCTCGGCCTCGACATCAAGGGCCACGTCGTCAAGCGCGTCATGGTCGCGCAGGGCGCACGCATCGCGGAGGAGTTCTACTTCTCCGTGCTGCTCGATCGCGCCAACCGCTCCTACCTGAGCCTGTGCTCGGTCGAGGGCGGCATGGAGATCGAGGAGCTCGCCGTCGAGCGCCCCGAGGCACTCGCACGCGTCGAGGTCAACCCGCTCACGGGCATCGACAAGGAGAAGGCCGTCGAGATCGCCCGTGCGGCGAACTTCCCGGAGGACCTCGTCGAGAAGGTCTCCGACGTGTTCGTGAAGCTCTTCGACGTCTACAAGGGCGAGGACGCGACGCTCGTCGAGGTCAACCCGCTGGTGCGCACCGAAGAGGGCGACATCATCGCGCTCGACGGCAAGGTCACCCTCGACGACAACGCCTCCGAGATCCGTCACCCCGAGCACGAGGCGCTCGAGGACAAGGACGCCGCCGACCCGCTCGAGGCCAAGGCCAAGGCCTCCGGCCTCAACTACGTGAAGCTCGACGGCGAGGTCGGCATCATCGGCAACGGCGCGGGACTCGTCATGTCGACGCTCGACGTGGTCGCCTACGCCGGTGAGAACCACAACGGCGTGAAGCCCGCCAACTTCCTCGACATCGGCGGCGGCGCCTCGGCCGAGGTCATGGCCGCGGGCCTCGACGTCATCCTCGGCGACCCGCAGGTCAAGAGCGTGTTCGTCAACGTCTTCGGCGGGATCACGGCGTGCGACGCCGTGGCGAACGGCATCAAGGGCGCACTCGAGACGCTGGGCGCCACGGCGTCGAAGCCGCTCGTCGTGCGTCTCGACGGCAACCGCGTCGACGAGGGCCGCGCGATCCTCGCCGAGTACGCGCACCCCCTGGTCACCCTGGCCGCCACGATGGACGAGGGCGCCGACAAGGCCGCCGAGCTCGCCAACGCCTGACCCTTCGACAGGCTCAGAGACCGGATTAAAGGAACAGAAAATGTCGATCTACCTCAACAAGGACTCCAAGGTCATCGTCCAGGGCATCACCGGCGGCGAGGGCACCAAGCACACGGCACTCATGCTGAAGGCCGGAACCCAGGTGGTGGGTGGTGTCAACGCCCGCAAGGCCGGCACGACCGTCTCGCACACCGACAAGGACGGCAACGCCGTCGAGCTGCCCGTCTTCGCCTCCGTCGCCGAGGCCATGAAGGAGACCGGCGCCGACGTGTCGATCGCCTTCGTGCCCGGCGCCTTTACCAAGGACGCGATGATCGAGGCCATCGACGCCGAGATCCCGCTGCTCGTCGTCATCACCGAGGGCGTGCCCGTCGGTGACTCGGCCGAGGCCTGGGCGTACGCGCAGAGCAAGGGCAACACGACCCGCATCATCGGACCGAACTGCCCCGGCATCATCACGCCCGGCGAGGCGCTCGTCGGCATCACGCCGGCGAACATCACCGGCAAGGGCCCGATCGGCCTCGTGTCGAAGTCGGGCACTCTGACGTACCAGATGATGTTCGAGCTGCGCGACCTGGGCTTCTCGACCGCCATCGGCATCGGCGGCGACCCGGTCATCGGCACCACGCACATCGACGCGCTCGCCGCGTTCGAGGCCGACCCCGAGACCAAGGCGATCGTGATGATCGGCGAGATCGGCGGAGACGCCGAGGAGCGTGCGGCCGACTACATCAAGGCGCACGTCACCAAGCCCGTCGTCGGCTACGTCGCGGGCTTCACCGCCCCCGAGGGCAAGACCATGGGTCACGCCGGCGCGATCGTCTCCGGTTCCGCCGGTACCGCACAGGCCAAGAAGGAGGCCCTCGAGGCCGCAGGCGTCAAGGTCGGCAAGACGCCGTCCGAGACCGCCGACCTGATGCGCGCGATCGTCGAAGCGCTCTGATCTGAGCTACGCTTGACATGAAGGCCCCGGACTCCACTCCGGGGCCTTCTTGCATGCCCGGGGTGAGCCGCGCACGTGGCGCGGGCTGCGGCCGGGGCTGCGGCCGGGGCCGTGGCCGGGGCCGTGGGCCGGGGCCGTCGCCGTGGGCCGACGGCATCCTCCGCTCACGGACTCTC
>NZ_JBEOUR010000073.1:0-16536 GCF_040302605.1 Microbacterium sp. NPDC097977 | reverse complement strand
GATGCGATCAGCATCCGCCCCCCTCTGCTGTCTGTCCGAGTCATGGCGTGCACAATTCAGCACGGACGGGTGCCGATCGGCACCGACACCCGCCGGTTCGTCGATGGAACGACCGTTCTCTGCTGAGTCGTGAACGGGCGACCCCCGTCACCCGTGAGTCCGCCACATTATCTTGCACACTATTGTGCACATTAGCTACCATAGACGCATGACCACCCGTGCTCCCCGTCGCGATTCCGTCGAGAACCGTGCCGGAATCCTCGATGCGGCCCGAGAGACCCTCGCCGCCGATCCCCGCGCCTCGATCGACGTCATCGCCCGCAGCGCCGGCCTCTCCCGCCGCACTCTGTACGGGCACTTCGACGACCGCGAGGCGCTGATCCGCGAGCTCATCTCGGTGGGCGCGCAGCGCTTCAACGCGATCGCCGAGTCCGTGACCGACGCCGACGCGCGCATCGCGCTCGCCCGGCTCGCAGCCAGACTCTGGCAGGAGGCGTCCCACGTGCAGGTCGCCGCGGCCCTCGCCCTCGACGAGGCGCACGTGCAGCACACCGCCGACGCCCTCGCGCCGCTTCGCCGCACCGTCGCGGCCCTCGCCCGACGCGGTCAGGACGACGGCAGCTTCCGCACCGACATCGCCGCACCGACGCTCGCACGCCTTATCGAAGAGGTCGCCCGCACAGTCGTATCCCGCACCGATGCCGCGAGCATCGGCGCCGAGAACCTCGCCGTGCGCACGCTCCTCAGCATCGCGGGGCTGTCCTGGCGCGATGCCGACGACCTGCTGACCGCGCATCCCGAGATCATCGGATCCGAGCGGGTCGACGCATGAAGATCACTCTCCACGAGGTGAGCAAGGGGCGTGGCGGCCAGGCCCTGCCCACCACCAGCCTCGAATTCCACACCGGTGCCGTGCGCTTCGCGATCGCCGAGACCGAGCAGCGACCGAGCGTCCTCGGCCTGATCGCGAGCGGGCGGATGCGCCCGGACACCGGCCGCGTCACCATCGACGGCAGCGCCGACAACCGACGGCTGCGCCGCACGATCGCGCTCGTCGACGCCCCGGACGTCAGCGACCCGCATGCCGACATCACCCTCGCGGGCGTCGTCGGCGAAGAGCTCATGTTCGCCGGCGTCGGAGCGACACCCCTGCACTCGCGCCGCTGGCTCACGCAGCTCGGCTTCGGAGAGCTGGCGGGCGTGTCGATCGGCAACGTCGATCCGGCCGCCCGCGTGCGCATCCTGTGCGAGCTCGCGGTGCTGCGCAAGGGCACCGAGGGCGTGGTGCTCGTCTCACCCGACCGCCACGGCGGCAGCCCGGACGGCTGGTGGCGCATCGCGTCGGAGTTCGCCGACCGCGGGTACGCGATGCTCGTCATCGTCGGCGGATCTGCCGCGGTCGCCCTCGAACGCATGCATGAGCTCGAGGCCATCAACGCCTCGGGTCCGATCCCGCCGCTCGTCCTCGACTCCCCCGCCGACGACGAACCGACGGCGGGCGCGGACATCGTCACCGACACGGCTGCGGACGACGACGCAAACCCGGATCCCGACCCCGACACCGACACGGCTGCGGACGAAGACGAAGACGCCACAGCCACGGATCCCGCCATCGACACCGATACCGACACCGATATCGACACAGACACAGACCAGAACGGAGCAGGGCGATGAAGGTCCCCTCCATGATCGCCGCCGAGCTGCGGCGACTCACCGCGAGCAAGATGGGCATCATCGCGCTGATCGCGCTCGTGTGCGTGCCGATCCTCTACGGCGGGCTCTACCTCTGGGCCAATCAGGACCCGTATGCCAAGTTCCCCGACGTCCCCGTCGCGCTCGTCGTCGACGACGAGGGCGCTGCGACCCCCACCACGGGGACGGATGCTCCGACCGGCGAGACCGTCAACTACGGCGAGGATGTCGCCGACAACCTCATCGAGGGCAACGCCTTCGACTGGCAGCGCATGTCGGACGACGAGGCCGCGAGCGCCCTGCGCGAGGGCACGGTCGACTTCGCGGTGACGATCCCCACGGACTTCTCCGCCGCGCTGACCTCGGCATCCGGCGACGACCCCCATCAGGCGCGGATCGAGCTCGAGACGAACGATGCCAACAACTACCTCGCCTCGTCGATGGGCACCCAGGCGGTCGAGAAGATCCGCAGCTCGGTCGCCGAGATGGTCGGGAGCGAGGCCGCGGAGCGGCTGCTCACCGGATTGAGCGAGGTGCGCGACAAGCTGGTCACAGCCGTCGACGGCGCGACTCAGCTGACGGACGGTGCCAACACCGCGGCGACCGGCAGCGCGACCCTCGCCGACGGCACGGCGCAGCTCGCAGACGGCACGGCGCAGCTCTCGACCGGCGCACAGACGCTCGCCGGCGGAGCGCAGACACTCGCGAGCGGGGCGCAGACGCTCGCCAGCGGCGCACAGCAGGTCAGTGACGGCAATCGGCAGCTCGCCGATGTCGCCGACCGCGCAGGCAACGCGGTCCAGCAGGCCGCGAACGCGCTGCCCCAGGTGCGCACCGACATCGCGAACGCGCTGACCGAGCAGGGGCTCACCCCCGCAGAGGTCGACCAGGTCCTCGCGAAACTCGACCCGCTCGGCACCCGCCTGCAGGAGGGCAACGCGCAGGTGCAGGGGGCCGTCGGCAAGGTCGACCAGCTCGCCGCCGGCGCAGCATCCGTCGCCTCCGGAGCCGCCGACCTCGCATCGGGCGCCGGTACGCTCGCCTCCGGCGCGGGCACGCTCGCCTCCGGCGCCGGCACCGTCGCGACGGGCGCCGCCGCCGCGAACGACGGTGCCGCACAGCTGCGCGACGGACTCGGCACGCTCGCCTCCGGCACGGCCGAGCTGCGCGACGGACTCTCCGACGGGGTCGCGCAGATCCCCGTCTCCACCCCCGAGCTGCGCACCCAGCAGGCCGACACCATCGCCGACCCGGTGAAGGTCTCCAGCGACAAGGTCGCCTCCGCCGAGGACTACGGTGCAGGCCTCGCGCCGTTCTTCGCCGCGCTCTCGGCATGGATCGGCATCTACGCACTGTTCCTCATCGTCAAGCCGATCTCCCGTCGCGCCGTCACCGCGCTGCACTCGCCGCTGCGCGTCACCCTGGCGGGGTGGCTCACCCCGGCGATGCTCGGCGCCCTGCAGATGGTGGGGCTCATGGGCATCCTGGCCATCACGCTCGGCTTCACGTTCAACAACCCGATCGGCACGCTCGGGGTGATGGTCTTCGCCTCCGCGACCTTCGCCGCCATCATCCTGATGTTGAACGTGTGGCTCGGCTCGGTGGGGCAGTTCCTCGGTCTGGTGCTCATGGTGCTGCAGCTCGTCACCGCGGGCGGCACCTTCCCGTGGCAGACGCTGCCCGCCCCTCTGGCCGCCCTTCATCATGTGCTCCCGCTCGGTTACGTCGTCGATGCGATGCGGCAGCTGATGTACGGCGGCAACCTGGGCCGGGCCGGCTGGGATCTCGTGGTGCTCGGCATCTGGCTCGTCGGCGCGCTGCTGCTCGCGGCGATCGGCGTGACGCGGATGACGCATCGGAGAACGCTGCGCGATCTGCAGCCGAGCCTGATCGGCTGATCCCCCGCTCGGTGCGACCGAGAACCCGGCGGCGTCCCACGCCGTCCGTGGGTGTGAGTAGGATTCCCAGAGTGCGTCCGATGAGACGCGCTCTGGGGCTCAGTGGGACCGGGTCCCACCATGCCGTCCGAAAGAGTTCTCGATGATGACAACCGATTCGCCCGATCCTGCCCCGGTCGCGCGCACCTCTCTGCGCGGTCGCATCGGCCGCATCGCCTTCCTCGTCGTGGCCGCGGTCGTCGTGATCGCCGTGGCCGCAGCGTTCGTCGTCACCTGGACCATCCAGCGGTCCTTCCCTCAGACGGAGGGCACCCTCCCCCTCGACGGGCTGCAGGCGCAGGTCACGGTGCAGCGGGATGATCGCGGCATCCCGACGATCACCGCCGAGTCGACGGACGACCTCTTCTACGCCCAGGGGTTCGTGCACGCGCAGGATCGATTCTTCGAGATGGACTTCCGCCGCCATGTCACGGCGGGCAGGGTCGCCGAGATGTTCGGAGAGTCGCAGGTGGCGACCGATGCCTTCCTGCGCACCCTGGGCTGGCGCGTGGTCGCCGAGGCCGAGGTCGAGGCGATGGACGAGGTGACGCTCGGCTACTACGAGGCGTACGCCGACGGCGTGAACGCGTACCTCGGATCCCGATCCGGCTCCGAGCTGTCGCTCGAATATGCCGTTCTGGGCATACAGAATCCGGACTACGCCCCGGAGCCCTGGGAGCCCGCGGACTCCGTCGCCTGGCTCAAGGCGATGGCCTGGGATCTCCGCGGCAACGTCGACGACGAGGCGGCACGCTCGCTGCTCGCCTCAGAACTCGCGACCGGCGCCGATCCGGACTCGGCGCAGGCCACTCTCGAGCAGCTCTACCCGCCGTATCCGTTCGACGAGAATCCCGTGATCGTCCCCCAGCTCTCCACCCTCGAGACGGGCACCGAGCCGGTCGTGTTCACCGACGACGCGCACGACGGTGAGATGCAGCAGGCGGCCACCACCATCGAATGGCAGGAGGCCTCCGACGTCATCGAGGCGGCGAGCCTGCTCGTCGGGGATGTCGGGGAGGGCATCGGCTCGAACTCGTGGGTGGTCTCGGGCGACCTGACCGAGAGCGGCCTTCCCCTGCTCGCCAACGACCCTCACCTCGGTGCATCGCTTCCCTCGGTCTGGTACCAGGTGCAGCTGCGGTGCAGCGAGGTCACGGATGCCTGCCCGTTCGATGTCGGCGGCTTCTCGTTCTCGGGCCTCCCCGGAATCGTGATCGGACACAATCAGCAGGTCGCCTGGGGGTTCACCAACCTGACCACCGACGTCACCGACCTGTACGTGGAGCGTCTGGAGGGCGACCAGTACTGGCGCGACGGCGTGCTCGTGCCGCTCGACCAGCGCACCGAGACGATCGAGGTCGCCGGGGGCGACGACATCGAGCTCACGATCCGCTCGACCGTGCACGGCCCCCTCATCTCGGGACTCACCGACGACTTCACCGCGATCGCCGCCGATCCCGAACCCGGACTCGCGGCGGGCGGGTCGACCGCCACCGCCCCCACCGGCGAGGACGCCGACGACGCCGAGGACGCCGAGTACGCCGTGAGCCTGCGGTGGACGGCGCTGGACCCCGGGACCGCGGCGACCGCGATCTTCGCCCTCTCGACCGCGCAGAACTTCGATGACTTCCGCGTCGCGGCCTCGCTCTTCGACGTGCCGGCGCAGAACCTCGTCTACGCCGACGTCGAGGGCAACATCGGCTACCAGGCGCCGGGGCGCCTGCCGATCCGCGGCGCGGGAGACGGATGGATGCCGCAACCCGGCTGGGACAGCCGCTACGACTGGACCGGGTTCATCCCGTTCGAGGAGCTCCCCATGTCGTACAACCCGCAGTCCGGGTACATCGTCACGGCCAACAACGCGATCGTCGCCGACGACTATCCCTACTTCCTCTCCCGGGACTGGGACTACGGCTACCGCGCCGATCGCATCGAGCATCTGATCGAGCGTCGAGCCGCCGCGGGCCCACTGACCGCGCAGGACATGCGCGAGATCCAGATGGACAGCGAGATGTGGATCGGCAAGCGGCTGGCCTCGGCGATGGATGACGTCACGGTGACGGGCGCCGGCACCCGGGATGCGGTCGACCTGCTGCGCTCCTGGGACGCCCAGAACACGGTATCCTCGCCCGCCGCGGCCTACGCGAACGTGCTCTGGTCGAATCTCGTGCGCAACATCTTCGCCGAGCGCGAGGATCCGCTGCCGATCGAGGGTCATGGCCGCCTGTTCACCGTGGTCGGAGATCTCCTCGACTCCCCCGCGGACCCGCTCTGGACCAACCCCACCCTGGGTGTCACCAGCATGAATGAGATGCTCGCGGTGTCTGCTGAGGAGGCCTACGACGAGCTCGTGGGCCTGCAGGGCGACGCCGTCAACGCGTGGCGGTGGGGTGACCTGCACGCGATCACCCTGACCAGCGACACCCTCGGCTCGTCGGGGATCGCCCCGATCGAGATGCTCTTCAACCGCGGACCCTACCCCGTCGGCGGCGGCGCGTCGGTGGTCAACGCCACGGGATGGGATCTCGGCAGCTCGTACGCGACCACGACCGTCCCGTCGATGCGGATGGTCGTCGACCTCGCGGACCTCGACTCCTCGACGTGGATCCACCTCACCGGCGCCTCCGGGCACGCGTTCGACGAGCATTACATCGACCAGACCGACGACTGGGCCGCGGGTGTGCAGAAGCCGTGGGCGTTCTCGCCGGCGGCGGTCGATGCCGCCACCCGGCACACCCTCGTTCTCGTCCCGGCGGGCTAGGGGGCGTCGGGATCCGCGGGCCACGAAGTCAGCCGGCATCGGAGTCAGCCAGCATCGGAGTCAGCGGGCCTCGCGGTCAGGCAGTATCGCGGTCAGGCCGGACCGGGTGCGGCCCCGGGGCGCACGGATGCCGCGGCGGCGCGGCGCGCGATGATCCAGATGCCGACGGCCGCCGCGAAGAAGATCGCGCCCAGCATCGCCCAGCCGGGCAGTCCGAACGTGATCGCGGTCGCATTCACGACGATCGGGGCGGCCAGCGCGCCGACAGAGAACCCCATGCCGAACACGCCCTGGTAGGCGCCGGCTCGCACCGGATCGGCCAGCTCGAAACTGAGTCCCCACGCCCCCGCCTGCGACAGGATCTCGGCGAAGGTGTGGGCGATCATCCCGACGATGAGAATCACGATGGCGGCCCAGGCCGGCATCCCTGCGGCGAACGCGTAGACCAGGCATGCGGCGACCATCAGCCAGCCGGCGATCATCGTCACGCGCCCGGCGACGCGCAGGTTATGCGTGCCGCACGATGCCCGCACCTGGAAGAGCACCACGAGAGTCGTGTTGACGATGAGGAGCACGGCCACCATGACCTCGGGGGCGTTCGTGTTCTGCGTGATCCACAGCGGAACGCCGAACTCGGCCACCCCGAACTGCATGCCGAAGATCGCCGAGAGTCCGCTCAGCGCGAGATATCTCGGGTCGCGCCACGGCGAACGCCGGTTCCAGTCGCTGCGCTCGGCGGATGCGGCGGCCGCGGCCTTCGTGTCGATCGACCCCGTCTCGGTGCGGAGCGTCTTGATCCGCACGCGTGCCGGCGCATCGACCGCAGGGGTGAGGCGCAGCAGCGGCAGCGAACCGAGCGCGCAGATGGCCCCCGCGCAGGCGATGACGGTGCGGTATGCCTCGGGAGTGCCCAGCGCCAGCGCGATCGCGCCGAGTCCCGACCCTGCCGCGATCGCGATGTTGGTGACGGTACGCAGCACGGCCCGCGCGTGCACACGTCGCTCCGACGCGAATCCCCGCGCGATGATCGCCGACCGCGCCGAGTGGCCGAGGGTGTCGAAGAAGCCGGCGAGGCTGGCGAGCAGAAGGGCGGATGCGAAGTCACCCACGAAGGCGTACCCCGCCAGCAGCGCGCCGCCGGTGAGCTCGAATCCGAACGCGAGGCGTCGCGCGCTCCAGCGATCGGCGAGCCAGCCGCCGAGGAACGACGCCACGACACCGCATCCGCTCGACACTGCCAGCACCACCGCGGCCTGCGCCGGAGACAGCCCGATGATCTGAGTGAAGAAGAGCACGGTGACGGCGAAGAAGACCCCGCGCCCGATGCGCGAGACCGCGGTCGCCGCGACCAGGGCGCGCAGCACCGGGTCGTCGAATCCCGCCGCCAGTCGCGCGAGAGGACCGCGGGTGCGGCCGGTCGGCTCCTCCACCGCCGGGACCTGGTCGGGATCGGGTTGCGGGGAAGACACCACTTCATCCTCGCACGAGGGACGGACACCGCCCATCGGCCGAGCTGCGGTGACCGCGGTCTCTCCCTCGTGCAGAGGCCTGCGGTTCGCCGCATCCGTCCTGCTCGGTTAGCGTTGACGGGTGGTCTCCAGCTATCTCGCCCCGAAAGGCACGCCCGTCACCCTGCTCGAGTACGAGCACGGCGGTTCCACGCTGATCGCCGAGACCTTCGGCGAAGGCCCCCGCACCTTTCTGCTGCTGCACGGCATCGGCATGGGTCGCAGCGTCTACCTCGACGTGGTGCAGAGGTTGCACGGGCGGGTCATCGCCCTCGATCTGCCCGGTTTCGGCGAAGCACCGGAGCCCACCCGCACGCTGACCATGGAGCGGCACGCCGACCTCGTCGCCGCCTACCTGCGGCACGCCGAGGAGGGACCGGTCGTGGTGATCGGCCATTCGATGGGCAGTCAGATCGCGGCGGAGCTCGCGGCACGGCATCCGTCGCTCGTCGCGGGCGTCGTGCTCGCCGGCCCCACCGTGAACAAGGCCGCCCGCAACGTCGCGGCGCAGGCGAGCTACCTGCTGCGCGACCTCATCGGCGAACGCCCCCTGGTGATCTGGCGCGGCGCGAGGGAATACCTCCGCGGAGGCCCCCACCTCATCCGCAAGATCCGCGCGACCATCGTGCATCAGCCCGAGAAGGCGTTCGCACGCATCGAGCAGCCGGTGCTCGTGCTGCGCGGAGAAGACGATCCCCTCGCGCCGATGAGCTGGTGTCAGGAGATCATCGACGAGATCCCCGGCGCCGACCTGCGGGTGATCCCCGACCACGGCCACGGCACGCTGATCACCGACTCCGAGCCCGCCGCCGAGCTGATCCAGCGCTTCGCCGACGACCTCTGACCCTGGCGACGGCGCGGCCTCCGGCCGGGCGGCGTGGCCTCTGGCCGGGCCCGGCGCCGGTCAGCCGGCGGCGGGAGGGGTCTGCTTGGAGTCGGCGAGCTCGTCGACGACCAGGTTGCGCTCGTCGGTCGTCCCGTTGCGATACGCCTGCCGTCCGACGATATGGGCAGACAGCGGGGCGGTGGCGAACTGCATGAGCACGATCGGGGTCACGAGGGCGAGTCCCACGAGGATGCTGCCGAGGGTGCGCTGCGACAGCGCGATCGCGAGACAGATGAGCACGAGTCCCAGCACCTGCGGCTTCGTCGCGGCGTGCAGTCGCGACGGCACGTCGCGGAACCGCAGCAGTCCGACTGCGGCGGACAGGCAGAGCACGGCGCCGAGCAGGATCAGCACGAGGACGGCGACGTCGATGACGGCGTCGGGGATGGCAAGGCCGAACACGTTCATGGTGTCGTGTTGTCCCTTCTCGCGACGAACCGGGCGACCGAGATCGAACCGAACACGCCCACCGCGGCGATGATCAGCAGCACCGGGATGGTGCGGGTATGCCCGTTGATCGCCATCTCGGCGCCGAGCACGCACATGACCTCGGTGAGGAGCACGTCCGATGCGACGGCACGGTCGAGGATCGAGGGACCGCGCACGATCCGGACGATCGTGAGGATCGCGGCGATGCCGAAGATGACCATGATCGCCAGCAGGAGAACGTTCATCGCACACCGCCCTTCATCGAGTCGCCCGAGCGCACCGCGCGCTCATCGGCCTTGAGGGCACGGTACTGGTCGGGGGCGCCGAGCGCACGGACGACCCGACGCTCCCAGCGCAGCACGCCCTCGCGCTGCTTCTCGACGTCGGCCATGCTGCGCACCCCGATCACGTGCAGGTAGAGCACCTGACGGTCGCGGTCGGCCTCGACCACCAGCGAACCGGGGACGAGCGAGGAGACGACCGACACGTGCGTCATCATCAGGTCGTCGGCGTAGCGCAGCGGTACGGCGACGATGGCGGCCCCCGGCTGACGTCGGAAGTCGAACACCTGCGCGGTCACGGCGAGCGCTCCGCGCAGCATCGCGAACAGGAACTGCACGAGCAGCAGCAGGGCGTACCAGACGTTGATGCGGCCGGACAGCTCAACCGTCGGCAACCGGAACACCCGCGTCACGAACACCGCGACCACGAGCCCCGAGAGGAACGAGAGCACCGTGAACTGGCTCCACAGGAGCATCCACAGCACCACGAGCCACGCGAGGAACGGAAGCTGCACGCGCGTGTCCCGCCAGAAGTGACGGCCGGTCTCGGAGGGACTCATCCGTCGACCTCGCCTTCCAGCTGCACCAGGCTCACGGGCTCGAGGAGCACCGCGCCGATCCGGTCGCACAGGGCGTAGAGGGGGCCGGCGAACACGGTGAGAGCAAGCGTCACCCCGACCATCCCTGCCGTCGCGACGGTCATGATCCGCGGGATGCGGCGGCGCTCCTGCTGCTCGTCGGCGGCGGGCGCGTTGCCGAGGTACGAGATGCGCCCCTCGGTCTCGGTGGAGTCCTCCTCCTCGCGCCAGAACGCGAGGTTCCAGGCGCGCATCAGGGCGTACAGGGTGAGGAGCGAGGTGACGATGCCGCCGCCGATCAGAACGATCATCAGAGGCGTTCCGACCGACGCCGCCGCCTCGAAGAGAGCGAACTTGCCGATGAAACCGGAGAACGGGGGCAGACCACCGAGGTTGATCGCGGGGATGAAGTAGAGCACGGCGATCACCGGGGCGACTTTCAGCAGCCCCTTCACGCGCAGGATCGACGTGCTCCCCGCACGGCGCTCGATGAGACCGACGGCGAGGAACAGGGTGGTCTGCACGACGATGTGGTGGACGATGTAGTACACCGTCGCGCCGATGGCCGCGGGCGTCGCGATCGCCAGGCCGAAGATCATGTACCCGACGTGGCTGACCAGGGTGAACGACAGGATCCTCTTCAGCTCGGCCTGCGCGACGGCGCCGAGCACCCCGACGATCATGGTCGCGAGCGCGATGATCAGCAGCACCGTGTCGATGCTGTTCTCGGCGAAGAGCTGCGTCTCGGTGCGGATCAGCGCATACACGCCGACCTTCGTGAGCAGTCCGGCGAAGACGGCGGTGACGGGTGCGGGTGCCGTCGGATACGAGTCGGGCAGCCAGAACGAGACCGGGAAGATGGCGGCTTTGATGCCGAAGGCCACGACCAGCATGAGATGCAGCACGAGCTGCGTCTCTTGCGGGAGCTCGGTCATCCGCTCGGCGATCTGCGCCATGTTCACGGTGCCGAGCGCTCCGTAGATCATCGCGATGGAGGCGAGGAACAGGATCGACGACACGAGCGACACCACGATGTAGACGGCACCGGTGCGGATGCGGGACTCGGTGCTGCCGAGTGTGATCAGCACGTACGACGCCACGAGGAGGATCTCGAATCCGACGTAGAGGTTGAAGAGGTCGCCCGCGATGAAGGCGTTGAAGATGCCGGCGGCGAGGATCAGATACGACGGGTTGAAGATCGAGATCGGCGTCTCGTCGGTGCCGTCGGCGGCACCCTGGCCGATGGAGAAGAGGAGGACGGCGAGCAGCACGATGCTCGAGATGAGCACGAGGAGAGCCGCGAGACGGTCGACGTAGAGCACGATGCCGAAGGGCACCGGCCAGCCTCCCACCGAGACGGCGATCGGGCTTCCGCCGTCGACGGCGACCAGCAGCACCGCCGCGATCACCGACACCGCGGCGAGAGTCGCGACCGTGACGAAGACCTGCAGTCGGGGTCTGCGTCCGAAGATCAGGGTGACGGCGGCGCCGAGCAGCGGCAGACCCACCAGCAGGGGGACGAGTGCGCTCATGGGCGGTCCTCCCTGTCGGTGTCGTCGGTGTGCTCGGGGGCGGAGTCATCGGATGCCGTGTCGGCCGCCGTGTCTCGGGCGGCGTCCGCCGCATCCGTCTCGTCGGCGTCGGACGCGTGCGTATCGGCATCCGCGCGGAAACCGGAACGCTCGTCCGACTCCGGCGAGGACTCGCGCTCGGCGTCGTGGCCGGCTTCGGAGGAGCCCCCGTCGTCGCGGGGGGCCCGCGACGCGTAGGCGCGATCGACCGGTGCGTCGTCGTGGATGGCGGGGTGGTCGCGCATGTGCAGCACGGTGATGGGCGCGGTCTGCACGCCGACGAAGTCGGTGGTCGCGGAGTCGTCGTCGGCGTCGGCCTCGTCGTCCATGAGGTCTTCGTCGGCATCGGTGCGCTCGCGGAGAGCGATGTCGGCCTCGTCGTCCTCGACCGTGTCGGCCTGACCGAGCTGCCAGGAGCGGTAGATCAGGGCGAGCAGGAATGCCGAGACGGCGAAGGTGATCACGATGGCGGTGAGCGTCAGCGCCTGCGGCAGGGGGTCGCTGAGCTCGCCCTCGGTGCCGAAGAAGGGGGCGTTGCCGGGAACGCCCATCACGATGAGCAGCAGCAGGTTCGTGGCGTTGCCGAGCAGCAGGAATCCGATCAGCACGCGGGTGAGGCTGCGCTCGAGCATCGCGTAGACACCGCAGGCGAACAGCACCGCCATGATCACGATCAGGGTCAGCGAGACATCCATCAGACGCTCACCCCCCGCTCACGGAACTCCTGGGCCTGGCGGTCGACCTCGGCGCCGAGGCTGCGCAGCACGTCGAGCACGAGCCCGATGACGACCAGGTACACGCCGACGTCGAAGATGGTCGAGGTCACGAACTCCATGTGGCCGATACCGGGGATCTCCCACTCCCAGAAGTTGCTGGTGAGGGGGGCGAGGCCGAAGAACAGCGGCACGATCGCGGCTCCGACGGCCAGGATCAGGCCGGTGCCGAGCAGGCGTCCTGCGTCCGTCGGCGCCGCGGCTCCGAGCTCCCAGCGACCGCCCGCGACGTAGCGCATGACGAGCGCCATGCCCGCGACGAGCCCTCCGGCGAAACCGCCGCCCGGCAGGTTGTGGCCGGCGAAGAGAAGGAAGATCGACACGACGATGATCGTGTGGAACAGGACGCGGACGATGACCTCGAGCAGGATCGACCTGTTCTCGGGCCTCATCTTCTGGCCGCCGACGAGCCAGGCGCGCGGGCTGCTCTCATTCTCGGACGTCTGGAACCGCACACCCTCGGTCGTCTCGACCAGCGGACGGCTGAGAGTCCGGCGGCGGCGCGCCTTGGGAAGGGTCTTGGTCGCCGCGAGCATGTCGGCGCGATGCGTGACGAACACGAGCGACGCCACCCCGGTCGCCGCGAGCACGAGGACGGACAGCTCGCCCATGGTGTCCCAGCCGCGCAGGTCGACGAGGGCCACGTTGACCACGTTCTTGCCATGGCCGATGTCGTAGGCGAGCTGCGGGAACATCTCGGAGATCGGATCCGCGACCCGCGACTGCGTCGCCACGATCGCCACCAGCGCCATCGTCAGCCCCACGCCGACGCCGAGCAGGGCGCGGGGGATGCGGCCGACGGAGGCATTGTGCTCCCCCATCCGCGCGGGCAGACGACGCAGAACGAGGGCGAAGGTCACCATCGTCACGGTCTCGACGAGGATCTGCGTGAGCGCGAGGTCGGGGGCACCGCTGGTCGCGAACAGCACGACCATGCCGAGACCGGTGATCGACACGAGCACGACGCCCGTGTACCGCTTCTGCGCGCGCACGGCCATCACACCGGCGGCCGCCATCATCGGCGCGACGACGAGCTGCACCGGGGTGTGCCAGGCCGAGAGCTGGAAGCGATCGATGTCAGTGGCCACGAGGGCGGTGATCTCGGCCGCGACGAACACCACGAAGATCGTTCCGACGTAGACCGGCAGCGATCCGCGCTGGGTGAGGGTGGTGCTGAGCACCGAGAGCCGGTCGACGCCGCGCATCACCAGGTAGTAGACGTCTGCCGCGGTGAACCGGATCAGGCGCGGCTTGCGATCCCACCCGGTGCGGATGCTGAGCAGGAAGAGGCCGGCGCCGAGCAGGATCGACAGGATCGAGATGCTCAGGGCGGGCTCGAGGCCGTGCCAGAGAGCGAGGTGTCCCGGCCCTTCGACCGCCTCGCCCGCGGCATCCAGGCCCGGCGTCGCGGTGAGTGCGTATCCTTGCAGCGCCACATCGAGTGCGGGGGCGCCGATCCCCGCCGCGAGCGTCACGCCGGCGAGGATGATCGGTGCCGAGAGGAAGCCGACGGGCGGGTCGGGCCATGCCGTGTCCTGGCGACGGTCGCCGGCGCCGTCGCGCTTGGTCCAGAACGCCCCCCACAGGAAGCGGATGCCGTATGCCGCAGTGAGCATGGACCCGATGCTCACGCCGATGATCGCCACGAGTCCCCACGGGGATCCGTGCAGGGCGTCGTCGAGCAGCGCGGTGAGCGTCGACTCCTTCGCGACGAACCCGATCGTGGGGGCGACTCCCGCCATCGAGGCGACCGAGATGAACGCCGCGGTGGCCATGACCGGGGCCTGCCGCCCCACACCGCTGAGTTCGTCGATGTCACGCGTGGACAGCTGGCGGTCGATCACCCCGACGATCAGGAACAGTGCCGACTTGAACAGCGCATGACCGATCACGAGGGCGACTCCGGCGAGTGCGCTCGCCTGCGTGCCGTAGCCGACGACGATCGCGAAGAACCCGAGCTGGCTGACGGTGCCGAACGCGAGGATGCGCTTGAGGTCGGTCTCGCGCAGCGCCTGGATGCCGCCGAGCAGCATCGTGACCACGCCCAGCGAGATGATGATGGGACGCCATGGGCCCGTGAAGGCGAAGATCGGTGCGAAGCGCGCGATCAGGTAGATGCCGGCCTTCACCATCGCCGCGGCGTGCAGATAGGCGCTGACCGGTGTCGGCGCGGCCATGGCGCCGGGCAGCCAGAAGTGGAACGGGAAGAGCGCGGACTTGCTGATCGCACCGATGAGGAGCATCACGACGGCGGCGTCGACGATCGGCCCGGTGGGTGCGAGCTCGAGGATCTCTCGGATGCTGGAGGTGCCGGCATCCACCACGAGCAGCACGACGCCGACGAACATCACCAGTCCGCCGAGCGTGGTGACCAGGAGAGCCTGCAGCGCGGCTCGACGACTGGCCGCGCGACGCCGGTAGTGACCGATCAGGAGGTAGGAGAGGATGCTGGTCACCTCCCAGAACATGACCAGCATGACCAGGTCGTCGGTGAGGACGAGTCCGTACATCGCCCCGGCGAAGCCGAGCAGGACGCCGGCGAACTGGCCGATCCCCGCGGAGTCGTCGTGGAAGTACCAGCGGCAGTAGAGGAGGACGAGCGCGCCGACGCCCGTCACGATCAGCGTGAGCACCCAGCCGAGCACGTCCATGTGCATCGACAGATCGAGCCCGAGCTGCGGGATCCAGGCGATCGACACGAACGGGGCGGGGCCGTCGAGCACCTGGGGGGTGACCACGAGGGCGTGCACGAATGCCGCGGCGGGGATGATGGCCGCGACGGCGAATGCCTGCGATCCCAGCCAGCGCACCAGAACGGGCATCAGGATGGACCCGAGGAGGAACACGGCGAGGAGCGTCAGCATATACGCGGCTCCTCGAAGCTCGTCGGCCGGATGCGGCACAGGCGGGCGGGTGTCTATATCGAGTTTACCTGGTGTTTTGGCCCTTTCGGTCCGCGGATTCGGTGCAGAGGTCACACAAATGGCCGGTTCGCACCGTCATCCCGGGCAATCTGCCCTGTCCGAGATCCGTGCGGGGGTGCGATCCTGGTCGAGGTGGCCGACGCCGTGACCTCCTCCCGGCGTCCTCCATCCCCGACCGCGACACCCGCACCGATGAGAGGCCCCCATGCGCATCGCCCTGCACTCCGAGATCCGCGACGGCGCGATCGACGACTACCGCTACGCTCACGTCCGCATCCCCGACGCCCTCGCCGCGACCTTCGACCGCATCGGCATCCGCGACTGGACGATCTGGCGCTCCGGCCACCGTCTCTTCCACCTCGTCGACTGCGAGGACTGGGATGCCGCGGTCGCCGCGCTGCAGGACGACCCGGCCGATCACGCCTGGCAGGCCGACATCGGCCGTTTCGTCGAGGTGTTCCGCGATGCCGAGGGGGCAGAGGGGACGGCGCCGCTCGAGGAGATCTGGGATCTGCGCACGCAGGTCTCCTGACATCCGGGCACCGGGCAGGTGGGCGCTCGGGACGCGTGACAGAGTAGCCCCGTGACACGGGTGTGGATGCGGGAGCTGTCGGGGTGGATCCTCGCCGCAGCCATCTCGCTGATCAGCGTCGCCGCGGTCGCGGCCTCTCCTCGCGCCGAACTGCTGTTCCGCGACGGCGACTCACTGGTCGTCGCGATGCTCGCCCGTTCCGTGCTCTCCGGGCAGCCGCTCGACTGGGCGATGTCGAGCGTGCTGTTCGTGCCCGAGTCCGCCGCGTTCACCGCGCTGGACGTCGTGCTGCCGCTCGGCACGAACGGAGTCCTCGCTGCGAGTGCGGTGGTGAACCTCCTTGCGCTGTACGGCGCGATCCGCCTGGTCGCCGGACGCTCCCGACCGGGGCATGCCCCGATCGCCTGGTCTCTGCTCGCCCTGGGCGCTTTCGGCGCCTCGGCGATGACCGAGGTCTCGTCGTCGCGTGAGGCCCTCGAACTCGCCTCGCTGCAGGCGACCACCACGTACTACTCGGCGACCGTCGTCGCGGTCGTGCTCGCGGTCGGGCTCGTGCGCCGCATCCTCGACCGCGAGTCGCGCAGCCCGGCCATGGTCATCGTCCTCGCCGCGGTCGCGCTGGTGTCGACGTTCTCGAATCCCCTCTTCATCGCGTGGGGCGTCG
>NZ_JBEOUR010000072.1:0-16808 GCF_040302605.1 Microbacterium sp. NPDC097977 | reverse complement strand
GGTATCGCCGCGGAAGGCGCGCAGCAGCTGGAGGCGATCATCCAGGACCTCTCCGACCAGATGCTGGCGGCTGCATCCGAGCTCAAGTTCGAGCTGGCCGGGCGCCTGCGCGACGAGGTTCAGGACATGAAGAAGGAGCTGCGTGCCATGGAGAAGGCCGGGCACGCCTGATCCCGAGGAGGCGATGATGGACGCGTCAGGAGACGAGCTCGCCGACCGCGTGCGAGCGCTGCTGACCCTCGACGGCGAGGTCGAGGAGAAGCGGATGTTCGGCACCCGCGCGTTCCTGCTCGACGGTCACATCCTGGTCGGGGCGCGCAAAGGGGGCGTCCTCCTCGTACGCGTCGACGAAGAGAACGGGGCCGCCCTCATCACACGCCCCGGCGTCGCCACCGCGGTGATGGGCCCTCGCACCATGGGGACCGGGTGGCTCGATGTCTCACCCGCAGCGCTCACCACAGACGACGAGCTGGCGTTCTGGCTCGACGTCGCTCGAGAGGATGCCGCGGGCAGCGAGCACTGACGCCGCGGCGCTCAGGGGCAGTGCATCATGGTGCGCGGACCGGAGCGGTCGATCTCGTGGTCGTTCATGGGTGCACCGCAGAGCGGGCAGGCGCGCTCTGCTCTCTCCTCCGCGCTCGGCGGCGGAGTCTTCTCGTACGGGCCCACGGACGCCGGGCCGGCGAACCGGATGAGGTTCGTGTTGATCCACGCGTAGAGCCCACCGGCCGCGCGGATGCGCGTTCGAAGGGATGGGTGGTCAGCGGAGCGTGCCATGTTCCTTAGTGTACTAACTATTAGTGTCGTTGTATAGTCGGATCGTGACCGCGACGGATGATCTGCTCAAGCTGGACAACCAACTCTGCTTCGCGCTGGTGACCGCCGCCCGCAACGTCGTCGGCATCTATCGGCCGATCCTCGAGCCGCTCGGACTCACGCATCCGCAGTACCTCGTCATGCTCGCCCTCTGGGAGCGGGCGCCACGGCAGCTCAGCGATCTCGCGGCCGATCTCGCCCTCGAGCCCGCCACCGCATCGCCTCTGGTCAAGCGCCTCGAAGCAGACGGGCTGGTCGCCCGGCAGCGCAGCGCGGAGGACGAACGGCGCCTCGACATCACCCTCACGGACGCCGGCCGTGCGCTCCGCGAGCGCGCGCTCGACGTTCCGCGTCAGGTCATGGCGGCCGTGGGAATGGACCTCGGGCAGATCGCGACCCTGCGCGACGGACTCTCCGCCTTCGCGGGGCGCCGCTCGACCACGGAGTGACCGCGTCATAGGGTGTGGGCATGCCGAGTGACCGCCCGACAGTCGATGCGCGTCGAGCTGGTCGTCGGCTCGGACTCGTGAGCGCGGTCACCGTGCTCTTCGTCATCGTGATGATCGCCGCCGCGATCCAGGGGGCGCCGACATTCCGTCCGTCTGAGCCTGTGCCGTCCCCGTCGGTGCGGCCGATTCCGCCGACGATGCCGGGACAGACGGGCGTCCCGGAGGACATCGAGATCGACCCCGCGAGCTCCACAGTGCTGCAGGTGTCCGCCGCGATCCTGATGCTCCTCGTGGCCGCCGGCCTCATCGTGCTCCTCGCGATCATCGCCCGTGCGCTGCTGCGGGCATGGCGCGACAGGCCCACGCGGAGGCGTGAGGGAGCCGAGGTCGCCGCCGAGGTGGGCGATGTCGCCGCGGTTCCCGAACCGCAGATCGTGGTCGACGCCATCCGGCGCGGTATCGCCGGGGCGCTGCAGGCGATCGACGAACGCGCGGTGCCCACGGATGCCGTCATCGCGGCGTGGGTCGGCCTGGAGGAGAGCGCGGCGGATGCGGGGGTGGCACGCGCTCCGAGCGAGACGCCGGCCGAATTCGCGCTCAGGATCATCACGCGACGCTCCGGCATCGAGGCGGAGGCATCCGAGCTGCTGACGCTGTTCGAGCGCGTGCGCTTCGGCGCCCACGAGGCCACCGAGCCGGAGAGGAACGCGGCGCGCTCCGCGCTCCGCCGGATCGAGGAGGTGTGGCGATGACGTGGGGACGCACCGTCCTGGCCGCGGCGGCCACGGTGATCGCCGCGCTGGTGCTCACCGGTTTCGGATTCACCGTGCCCTTCGCGATCGGGTGGGGTCTTCTCGTGGGGGCACTCGCTCTTCTCGCCCAGCTCGCGGTGCCGCTCGAACCGAGCGTCGACGCCCCGCACATCGCGGTGGAACCCGATCGCAGACCGACCGAGATCTCCCGCATGGCCTGGGCGCTGAACACCCACACGGGGCTCGCCGGTACGCAGATCACACGCCGAGTGCGGGAGATTCTCCGACAGCGGCTGCAGCGCCGGGGCGCAGACCCGACGGACCCCGCGAATCGGCCGGAGGTCATCGCGCTGATCGGCCCCGACCTGTGGGATCGACTGGAGGGGCCGGGGACCACCATCGTCGACATCGAGCGAGCGCTCGACGCGATCGACGCGCTGAGCCCCGGGCCGTCCGCAGAGATCACGACACCACCACCAGACGCTCCGCCCTCATCGACGGGCCGTGCGTCGCTGTTCCCGAGACACAGGAGATGACATGACGACATCCGCCGAGATCGCCGAGGCCGGCGCTCGAATCCTGACCGCCGTGCGCACCGTCGTCGTCGGGATGGACGACCCGCTCGAGATCGCGCTCGCCTCGATCCTGGCCGGCGGGCACGTGCTGTTCGAAGACGTGCCGGGGCTCGGCAAGACCCTCGCGGCCCGCAGCCTCGCCTCGGCGCTGGGGCTGTCGTTCCGTCGGCTCCAGTGCACTCCGGACATGCTCCCCGGCGACGTCACAGGGTCGTACGTGTACGCGCCGGACTCCTCGGACTTCGTCTTCCGACCCGGACCGATCTTCACCGGTCTCCTTCTGGCCGACGAGATCAACCGCACGACGCCGAAGACCCAGTCGGCGATGCTCGAGGCGATGGCGGAGCGGCAGGTCACCGTCGAGGGCAACAGCTTCGCGCTGCCCGCGCCGTTCCATGTGATCGCCACCTCGAACCCGATCGAGTACGAGGGCACCTACGCGCTCCCCGAGGCGCAGCTCGACAGATTCATGGTCAGGCTCTCCGTGGGGTATCCGGATGTCTCGGGGGAGGCGCGCATTCTGCAGAACCGGGTGCGCAGACGGCAGGAGGCCACGCATGTCGCGCCCGTCATCGACGCCGAGTGTCTCGTCGAGCTGCAGGCGGCGGTCGAGGCCATCCACGTCGACGAGGACATCGCGCGCTACTGCGTCGAGATCGCGCGCACGACGCGGACGGCGCCGAACGTCGAGGTCGGGGCCTCCCCACGCGGCTCACTCGGCCTGCTGCTGCTCGGCCGCGCCCTTGCCGCGCTGGACGGTCGGGATTTCGTGCGACCGGATGACATCAAGCGGATCGCCGTGCCCGTGCTCGCCCACCGCCTCACGCTGACACCGCAGGCCTGGGCTCAGGGGGCGTCGGCCGCCGACGTCGTGCGAGCGGTCGTCGACCAGGTGCCGGTTCCGCCGACGGTGCGGGAGCGCGTGTGACGAGACCATCGATGCCCGGGTGCTGGAGCCCGGCGCCGGCCCTCGCGATCGCCGGCTCGATCGTGCTCGCCGTCCTCGGACTGCTGTTCTCACGTCCTGACGTCGTCGCCATGGGGCTCCCCCTCGCGCTGTGGAGCGCCCTCGCCCTCGGACGGGGGACCTCGGGCGTCGGGGCCGAGCCGAGCGTGACACCGGGTCCCCGCGCAGACGGGCAACTGCACACCGAGATCTCGGTCGAGAGCGACGCCGAGATGGTCGAGCTGTTCGTCGTGCTCTCGGAACGCAGAAGCCGACGCGCGATCGTTCCCGGGTCCGATGCCGCGGTCCTCGCACGGAGCCGCGTCCTCCATTCGGGCCCCGCGCTCCCCGTGCAGGTCTCGGCGCGCGGTCTCTCGCTCGACGGTGCCGCGCTCTCGGGGTCGTCCGAGGTCGTCCGCAGCAGACGACAGGTGGCTCCGACTCCTCGCGCCGTCGGGATGCTGCCGCTGCCGAGACGGCTGACCGGTCTGCACGGCTCGCACGAGGGGCGACGCCCGGGGCAGGGCGGAGACTTCCGCGACATCCATGCGTTCGCGCCCGGAGACGAGCTGCGTCGCGTCGACTGGCGCGCGACGGCGCGGATGGCACGGAGACCGGGGGATCTGCTCGTACGGCGCACCCACACGCTCAGCGACGCGTCCGTGGTGATCGCGATGGACACCTCGGAGGACCTCGGCGAGGTGGTCGCGTCGTGGGGCAGCGGAGACTTCGAACGCAGCGGTGTGACGTCGCTCGACAACGCCCGAGAGGCCGCTCGGGCACTCTCCGGCGCCGCCATCGACGCCGGCGACCGCGTCGCCCTGCACGTGCTCGCGCACGGTGGGCGCTCGCTGCGCAGCGGTGGGGGATCTCGCCATCTGGCACGTCTCGAGGCGGCGATCGCGGCGACGGGGCAGGCACGCGACGACGCGGCGTTCCGCAGGACTCCGCACGTCCCGCACGGCTCGGTGGTCCTCGTGCTGTCCACGTTCTTCCAGGGGGCCGCCGCGCAGACCGCGCTGATGTGGCGCGCGAGCGGTCACCGCGTCGTCGCGATCGACGTTCTGCCGCGGCTCGATCGCTCGCGTCTGCGTCGTCCTCAGCTCATCGGTCTGCGGACGGTGCTGGCGGAGAGGGAGAACGTGTTCGCCGACCTGCACGGGGCGGGCGTCGACGTGGTCCCGTGGGCGGAGGATCCCTCATCCGCCCTCCGCGAGATCGCGAGGGCCAGGAGATGAGAGCGCAGAACGACACCCTGCAGACCGCGCCCGCCGTCTCCTGGATCGCGGTGCGGATCGCGCTGGTCGCGGTCGTCGCTGTCGGCGCGTTCGTGCTCAATCCGCTCGTCGGGTGGCAGTGGGTCGCCGTCATCCTGGCGGTGACCGCCGCGGTGCTCCCGCAGACCTTCGCCGCGTGGGGTGGAGCGGCATGCATCGTCATCGGGATGCTCCTGTCCGAGCCGGACGTCGGTCGCGCGATGCTCGCCGTGCTCGTCGTGCATGCGATCCACATCCTGACATCGCTGACACTCGTGATCCCGGGCGGGACGAGGGTCGTGCTCGCCGCACTGCGCCCGACGGCCATCCGCTTCGTCCTGGTGCAGGCGATCGCGCAGCCGCTGACGATCGCCGTCATGCTCGGCGTCGACGGTGTCCGGGGCACCGCGCCGTGGGCGATCGTCGCCGGCGGCGTTGCGGTCGCCGCGGCCGCGGTGCTGCTTCTGCGGAGCGCGGGCCCGAGCACGGGCCGGAGCGCGACGGCGGACCGGCGAGGCGGGTGAGCACCTTTCTGTGAGCCCTCACGGAGCCAATGTCCGTGGCCCCTCGTAGACTTGATCAGTGCCTATCGTCCCGGTTGCAACCCCAGGAAAACTCAGTGTTCGCGGTGCCCGCGTCCACAATCTCAAGAACGTCGACATCGACATCCCCCGCGACTCTCTCGTCGTGTTCACCGGCCTGTCCGGATCGGGAAAGTCCAGTCTCGCGTTCGACACGATCTTCGCCGAAGGGCAGCGCCGCTACGTCGAATCGCTGAGCGCCTATGCGCGGCAGTTCCTCGGCCAGGTCGACCGCCCCGACGTCGATTTCATCGAGGGGCTGAGCCCCGCGGTGTCGATCGACCAGAAGTCGACCAACCGCAACCCGCGGTCGACCGTCGGCACGATCACCGAGATCTACGACTACATGCGTCTGCTGTGGGCGCGCATCGGCATCCCGCACTGCCCGGAATGCGGTGAACGCATCCAGCGGCAGACCGTGCAGCAGATCGCCGACCAGCTCATGGAGCTCCCCGAGCGCACCCGCTATCAGATCGTCGCGCCCATCGTCTCGCAGAAGAAGGGCGAGTTCGTCGACCTCTTCCGCGAGCTCGGTGCGAAGGGCTACTCCCGGGCGATCGTCGACGGCGATCTCGTCCAGCTGGCCGAGCCGCCCACGCTGAAGAAGAGCTACAAGCACGACATCGCCGTGGTCGTCGACCGCCTCGTCGCGGCCGACGACATCCTGGGCCGGGTCACGGACTCCGTCGAGACCGCGCTCGGCCTCGCGGGCGGTGTCGTGCAGGTGAACTTCGTCGACGAAGAGGGCGACGACGCCTGGCAGTCCTTCTCCGAGAAGCTCGCGTGCCCGAACGGCCACGCCCTCTCGCTCACCGAGATCGAGCCCCGCACGTTCTCGTTCAACGCGCCGTTCGGCGCCTGCCCCGCCTGCTCGGGTCTCGGCACCCGCATGTCGGTGGACATCGACCTGATGCTCGGCGACGAGGAGCTCTCCATCCGCGAGGGCGCGATCGTCCCGTGGACCACGCAAGGCAAGGGTCTCTTCCAGTACTACGAGCGTCTGCTCGAGGGGCTGGCCGACGATCTCAAGTTCTCGCTCGACACCCCGTGGCAGGATCTCCGCGTCGACGTGCAGGACGCGATCCTGCGTGGTGACAACTACAAGGTCACCGTCAAGTTCAAGAACCGGTACGGCCGCGAGATGCGGTACGCCTCGGGCTTCGAGGGCGTCGTCCCCTACATCGAACGTCAGTACGCGCAGGCCGAGTCCGACACGCAGCGTGCACGGTGGGGCGAATACCTGCGCGAGGTGCCGTGTCCCGTGTGCGACGGAAACCGCCTCAAGCCCGAGGTCCTCGCCGTCCAGGTGCACGGGCACTCCATCGCCGAGGTGTCGCACCTGAGCCTCTCCGACGCCCGCGCATTCATGGAGACCCTCTCCCTGACCGACCGCGAGGCGAAGATCGCGGCCCAGGTGCTCCGCGAGATCCGGCTCCGCCTCGACTTCCTGCTGCAGGTCGGTCTGTCCTATCTCAACCTCAGTCGTGCGGCGGGCTCGCTCTCCGGTGGTGAGGCGCAGCGCATCCGTCTGGCCACGCAGATCGGGTCGGGTCTCACCGGCGTGCTCTACGTGCTCGACGAGCCCTCCATCGGGCTGCATCAGCGCGACAACCGTCGACTGATCGACACGCTGCTCAAGCTGCGCGACCTCGGCAACACGCTCATCGTCGTCGAGCACGACGAAGAGACCATCGAGGCGGCCGACTGGGTCGTCGACATCGGACCCGGTGCGGGCGTGAACGGCGGCGACGTCGTGCACTCGGGCCCGTACTCGGCGCTCCTCAGCGAGCCGGCCTCGATGACGGGGGAGTACCTCTCCGGACGTCGAGAGATCCCCACGCCGAAGAAGCGGCGCAAGCTCGACAAGAAGCGGATGCTGAGTGTCGTCGGCGCGCGGGAGAACAACCTCAAGAACGTGAACGTCAACTTCCCGCTCGGGGTGCTGACCGCGGTCACCGGCGTCTCCGGTTCGGGAAAGTCGTCCCTCGTGAACGACATCCTCTACCAGGTGCTCGCCTCGCGTCTCAACGGCGCACGCACGGTGCCGGGCAAGCACACCCGCGTCTCCGGACTCGACAACCTCGACAAGGTCGTGCACGTCGATCAGGCCCCGATCGGTCGTACCCCGCGCTCGAACCCGGCCACCTACACGGGAGTGTTCGATCGCATCCGCTCGCTGTTCAGCGACACCCCCGAGGCGAAGGTGCGCGGCTACCAGCCCGGCCGCTTCAGCTTCAACGTCAAGGGCGGACGCTGCGAGGCCTGCTCGGGCGACGGGACGATCAAGATCGAGATGAACTTCCTGCCCGACGTCTACGTCGACTGCGAGGTCTGCCACGGCAAGCGCTACAACCGCGACACGCTGTCGGTGCATTACAAGGGCAAGAACATCGCCGAGGTCCTCGAGATGCCGATCGCCGAAGCCGCGGAGTTCTTCGAGCCGATCCAGGCGATCCACCGCTACATGAAGACCCTCGTCGACGTCGGTCTCGGGTACGTGCGTCTGGGGCAGTCGGCCACCACGCTCTCGGGAGGCGAGGCGCAGCGCGTGAAGCTCGCCACCGAGCTCCAGCGCCGCAGCAACGGTCGCAGCATCTACGTGCTCGACGAGCCGACGACGGGCCTGCACTTCGAAGACGTGCGCAAGCTGCTCGAGGTGCTGAACGGGCTCGTCGACAAGGGCAACACCGTCATCGTCATCGAGCACAACCTCGACGTGATCAAGTCCGCGGACTGGGTCATCGATCTCGGCCCCGAGGGTGGTTCGGGCGGTGGTGAGATCCTGGCCACCGGCACCCCTGAGCAGATCGCGCGGGTCGAGGAGAGCCACACCGGCCAGTTCCTCGCCGAGATCCTGAATGAGGGGCGCGCCGCGAAGAAGGCCAGCTGATGGCCGACGTACTCGCATACAAGCCGAGGCCGGGGGAGATCCCGACCAACCCCGGCGTGTATCGGTTCCGTGATGCCGACGGACGGGTGCTGTACGTCGGCAAGGCCAAGAACCTCCGCCAGCGTCTGTCGAACTACTTCGCCCCGCTGCGCACGCTGCATGAGCGCACGCGGCGCATGGTGACCACGGCGGCGTCGGTGGAGTGGACCGTCGTGCCGACGGACGTCGATTCGCTGCAGCTGGAGTACATGTGGATCAAGGAGTTCGATCCGCCCTTCAACGTCCGGTACAAGGATGACAAGTCCTACCCGTTCATGGCCGTCACCCTCGGAGACGAAGCACCCCGCGTCATCGTCACCAGGAACCGCAAGATCCCCGGTGCCCGCTACTTCGGCCCCTACCCCAAGGTCTGGGCGGTGCACGAGACGATCGACCTCATGGTCAAGGCGTTCCCGATCCGCACCTGCAGTGACTCCAGCTACAAGCGCGCCATGCAGACGGGGAGGCCGTGCTTCCCCGGTCAGATCGGCAAGTGCGGCGGCCCCTGCTCGATGACGGTGACGATCGCCGAGCACCGGGCCATGGTCGACGACTTCGTGGCCTTCATGTCCGGCGGCGACGAGAGGTTCACACGCGAGCTGACCACCCGGATGCTGGCGGCATCCGCCGCCATGGACTACGAGGCCGCCGCGAAGTACCGCGACAAGCTCACCGCCATCGAGGCCGTGCTCGGCAAGAGCGCGCTGGTGCTGGCATCCGATGAGGATGCCGATCTCTTCGGCATCGCCGAAGACGAGCTGGCCGCCGCAGTGCAGCACTTCGTGATCCGCGGTGGGCGGGTGCGCGGTGTCCGCGCCCTCACCATCGAGAAGGAGATCGACATCTCGGGCGCCGACCTGGTCGACCAGGTCCTGCAGCGCGCCTACGGTGACGCGCAGGACGTGCCGCGGCGCATCATCGTCCCGTCCCTTCCCGACGACGCAGCGGAACTCGAGGTGTGGCTGCGCGAGCGCCGCGGCAAGAAGGTCGAGATCGCCGTCGCTCAGCGCGGTCAACGCGCCGATCTCATGCGCACGGCGACGCTCAATGCGCAACAGGCGCTCATCCGCTACAAGACGCGGCGCACCAGCGACTACGTCGCGCGGACCCAGGCGCTCACCGACCTGCAGGACGCACTGGGCATGAGCGAGGCACCGCTGCGCATCGAGTGCTTCGACATCTCCCACCTCGGCGGGACCAACGTCGTCGCCTCAATGGTCGTCTTCGAAGACGGGCTGCCGCGCAAAGACCAGTACCGCTCGTTCAACATCCCCGAGACGACCGACGACACGGACTCGATGTACCAGGTGCTGCGTCGACGACTCGCCTATCTCGACCGCCCCGACGAGGCCGATGACCGCCTGCCGACGGTGCCGCCCGCTGTGCCGGTCTCGGGCGAGATCGACCTCGACGCCGAGGTCGTCGAGGTCAAGCGCAAGCCGCGTTTCGCCTATCCGCCACAGCTGCTGCTCGTCGACGGCGGGCAGCCGCAGGTGGAGGCCGCCGCTCGCGCCCTGCGCGACGCCGGACACACCGAGATCGCTGTGTGCGGTATCGCGAAGCGTCTCGAGGAGATCTGGCTTCCGGGGGAGGACTTCCCGGTGATCCTGCCTCGCACCAGCGAGTCGCTCTACCTGCTGCAGCGGCTGCGAGACGAGGCGCACCGCTTCGCGATCACGCATCAGCGCAAGCGACGCAGGAACGACATCTCCTCCGTGCTGTCCGAGGTTCCCGGCCTCGGCGCATCGCGGATCAAGGTCCTGCTCAAGCACTTCGGCTCCGTGACCGCACTCCGTTCCGCCGCACCGAGCGAGATCGAAGAGGTGCAGGGGATCGGGCCGGTGCTCGCCCAGAACATCCACACCCATCTCTCCACTCGCTAGGCTGGTACCGGCGGGGGGAGAGGGAGACACGATGGCTGACGGGGACAAGGGCGAGTTCCTCATCGTCACGGGCATGTCGGGCGCCGGGCGCACGACGGTCGCGAACGCGCTCGAGGACCTCGGGTGGTACGTCGTCGACAACCTCCCGCCGCAGATCCTGCGTCCACTGCTCGACCTCACGGACATGGGCGGAACGGCCCTTCCGAAGGTGGCGGCCGTCGTCGACGTCCGTGGCCGGAACCTCTTCGACGACTTCCCCGGTGTCGCCAGAGCGCTGCGTTCACGTGGATCCGTCAGGGTGCTGTTCCTCGATGCCTCCGACGACGTGCTCGTCAGACGCTTCGAGTCCGTGCGGCGACCGCATCCGCTCCAGGGCGACGGCACGCTGCTCGACGGCATCCGCATCGAACGCCAGCGGCTCGCCCCGATCAGGGAATCCGCGGATCTGGTGATCGACACCTCCGCCCTCAACATCCATCAGCTCGCCACCCAGGTGTCCGACCTGTTCGCCGAGGAGGGCGCCGCGCGGCACCGCGTCACGCTGATGAGCTTCGGGTTCAAGTACGGTCTGCCGACCGATGTCGACCTCGTGGCCGACATGCGCTTCCTGCCCAACCCGTTCTGGAACGAGGAACTGCGCGGCCTCACCGGCAAGGACGAGCCGGTCCGGGACTACGTGCTCTCGAGAGAGGGAGCAGCCGAGTTCCTCGAGGCGTACACGGCCGCGCTCACTCCCGTGCTCGAGGGATACCAGCGCGAGAACAAGAGCCATTCGACCGTCGCGATCGGCTGCACCGGTGGCAAGCACCGTTCGGTCGCCATGGTCGAGGAGTTCTCCCGCCGCCTCGCCTCGGTGCCGGGAGTCGCCGTGAACGTGCGCCATCGGGACCTCGGCAGGGAATAGCAGGAGCCTCCGTCAGAGTAGGCTGGAGGTTTGCGCCGCGATCCGGCGCGTGAGCGTAGAGGAGTGTCGTGGCACTAACGACCGACGTCAAGGCTGAGCTGGTCAGCATCCGTAATGCACCCCCGACGGTGCGCGTCGCGGAGGTCACATCGATCCTCCGGTTCGCCGGCGGACTGCATTCCATCGCCGGGCGGGTCGCCGTCGAGGCCGAGGTGGATGCCGAGATCCTCGCGCAGCGTGTCGCTCGCGATCTCGCCGAGATCTACGGTGTCCGGCCGGAGATCGCCCAGGTGCAGTCGAGCACGTCCAACGACGGCGCCCGCTGGGCCGTCCGGGTGATCGCCTCGGGTGAGACCCTCGCCCGTCAGACGGGACTGCTCGACCAGCGTCGCCGCCCCGTCCGCGGGCTGCCCAACCGGCTGACGACCGGATCTCGTGCCGAGATCGCCGGCCTGTGGCGCGGCGCCTTCCTCGCCGCCGGAACGCTCAGCGAGCCCGGCAGGTCGGCCATGCTCGAGGTGGCGTGCCCGTCGTCCGAGGCGGCGATGGCCCTGGTCGGTGCCGCACACCGGCTGGGCGTTGCCGCCAAGGCTCGAGAGGTCCGCGGCATGCCGCGGGTGGTCGTGCGCGAGGGCGAGGCGATCCGCACCATCCTCAGTGAGATGGGGGCGCAGAAGACCGCGGTGACGTGGGAGGAGATGCGCCAGCGGCGCGAAGTGCGCGCGGGCGTGAACCGCCTCGTCAACTTCGACGACGCGAACCTGCGACGCTCGGCTCAGGCGGCGGTCGCGGCGTGCGCGCGCGTGGAGCGCGCGCTCGAGATCCTCGCCGACGAGGTGCCCGACCATCTGAAGGTCGCCGGTGAGCTGCGTCTCGCACACCGCGACGCGAGCCTCGACGAGCTGGGCCACCACGCCGATCCGCCGATGACCAAGGACGCCGTGGCCGGTCGCATCCGTCGTCTGCTCGCGATGGCCGACAAGCGCGCGCAGCAGGAGGGCATCCCGGGCACCGAGGCGGCCGTGCCCGCAGGGCTGGACGTCTGACGCCAGTCGGTTCTGACACACACGAGGCGACCCCGTTCGGGGTCGCCTCGTGTCGTCATCCGACGGAAGGATCCGGGACACTCGAGCGTTGTCGTCGGTAGGATGAGTTACGTCCGCTCCACGCCGCACATCGGCGGCGCGGAGGACCGGCAAGCGCCGCGGCGCGGCGCGGATTGGATGAAAGCGACATGGCGACATACACGCTCCCCGACCTTCCCTACGACTTCGCAGCCCTCGAGCCGCACATCAGCGGCAAGATCATGGAGCTGCACCATGACAAGCACCACGCGACCTACGTCGCCGGCGCGAACACGGCGCTCGAGGGTCTCGCCGAGGCGCGCGAGAGCGGAAACCTCGCGAACGTGAACAAGCTCGAGAAAGACCTCGCGTTCAACCTCGGCGGTCACGTCAACCACTCCATCTTCTGGACGAACCTCTCCCCGAACGGCGGCGGCGAGCCCGAGGGCGAGCTGAAGGCGGCGATCGACGAGTTCTTCGGCTCCTTCGAGAAGTTCCAGGCGCACTTCACCGCCAACGCGCTCGGCATCCAGGGCTCGGGCTGGTCGGTGCTCAGCTGGGACTCGATCGGTCAGCGACTGATCATCCAGCAGCTGTTCGACCAGCAGTCGAACACCGCGCAGGGCACGGTGCCGCTGTTCCAGCTCGACATGTGGGAGCACGCCTTCTACCTCGACTACCTGAACGTCAAGGCCGACTACGTCAAGGCCGCGTGGAACATCGCGAACTGGGAGAACGTCGCTCAGCGCCTCGAGGTGGCCCGCGAGAAGACGAACGGCCTGCTGGTACTGTCGTAATCGGGTCGCGTCCCGACGGGCCTTGTCTCGTCGGGACGCCATCTCAGCCAAAAAACCCCGCGCATCGCGTACGCACTTTTGCCGCGCACCGCGCACGAGAAACAGGGAGACCTGAGTGTCTGTCAAGATCGGTATCAACGGCTTCGGCCGTATCGGGCGCAACTACTTCCGCGCGGCTCTCGCGCAGGGAGCGGACATCGAGATCGTCGCGGTCAACGACCTCACCGATAACAAGACCCTTGCCCACCTTCTGAAGTACGACTCCGTCGGTGGCGTCCTCGATGCTGACATCAGCTTCGACGACGAGAGCATCACGGTCAACGGCAAGGCCATCAAGGCGTTCGCGGAGCGCGACCCCGCCAACCTCCCCTGGGGTGAGCTGGGAGTCGACATCGTCATCGAGTCGACCGGCTTCTTCACCAAGGCGGACCTGGCCAAGAAGCACATCGAGGCCGGCGCGAAGAAGGTCCTCATCTCGGCTCCGGGCACCGGCGTCGACGGCACGTTCGTCATGGGCGTGAACGAGGACACGTACAACCCGGAGACGCATCACATCATCTCCAACGCGTCGTGCACCACCAACTGCCTCGCCCCGCTGGCGCAGGTCTTCAACGACGCGTTCGGCATCGACCGCGGCTTCATGATGACCGCTCACGCCTACACGGCCGACCAGAACCTCCAGGACGGCCCGCACAGCGACCTGCGTCGCGCACGTGCCGCAGCGATCAACATCACCCCGGCCTCGACCGGCGCGGCGAAGGCCATCGGCGAGGTCCTCCCCGAGCTGCAGGGCAAGCTCAGCGGCTCGTCGTACCGCGTTCCGGTTCCCACCGGTTCGATCGTCGACCTGACGCTGATCACCGACCGCGAGAACCTCACGGTCGACGAGGTCAACGAGGCGTACAAGAAGGCTGCGGCCGACGGCCGTCTCGCCGGCTTCCTGCAGTACAACGAAGACCAGATCGTCTCGAGCGACATCGTGCACAACCCGCACTCGTCGATCTTCGACTCGACGCTGACCAACGTCAGCGGCAACCTGGTCAAGGTCTCCAGCTGGTACGACAACGAGTGGGGCTACTCCAACCGTCTCGTCGACCTGACCGAGTACGTGGCAGAGCGTCTCTGAGACACCTCCCATGACTCTGCGCACCCTGGATTCACTGGGTTCGCTCGAGGGCACGCGCGTCATCGTCCGTTGTGATCTCAACGTCCCGCTCCGGGACGGGATCATCACGGACGATGGCCGTGTCCGCGCCTCGCTGCCTACCCTCAACGCACTGATCAACGCGGGTGCCCGCGTGGTCGTGTGCTCGCACCTCGGACGCCCCGACGGGGCGCCCGACCCCCAGTACAGCCTCGCCCCGGTCGCCCAGCGGCTGTCCGAGCTGCTCGGCAAGCCGGTCGCGTTCGCGCGCGACACCGTCGGCGAGTCCGCGCACGAGGCCGTCTCCTCGCTCGAGGACGGCGGCGTCGTCGTCATCGAGAACCTGCGCTTCAACCCGGGGGAGACCTCGAAGGACGACGCGGAGCGCGGGGCCTTCGCGGCCCAGCTCGCCGAGCTCGGCGATGTGCTGGTCTCCGACGGATTCGGCGTGGTCCACCGCAAGCAGGCGAGCGTCTACGACCTCGCCGAGCTGCTGCCCTCGGCAGCCGGACTCCTCATCGCGACCGAGCTCGACGTGCTGGATCGTCTCACCGAGAACCCGGAGCGCCCGTACGCGGTCGTGCTCGGCGGATCGAAGGTGAGCGACAAGCTCGGAGTGATCTCGCATCTGCTGCCTCGCGTGGATCGCATCCTCGTCGGCGGCGGGATGCTGTTCACCTTCCTGAAGGCGCAGGGCCACGCCGTGGCCTCCAGCCTCCTCGAAGAGGATCAGCTCGACACCGTGCGCGGATACATCGCGGAGGCGAAGGAGCGCGGCGTGGAGCTCGTGCTTCCCACCGACGTCATCGTCGCCTCCTCGTTCTCGGCCGACGCCGAGCACGAGGTGACGGCTGCCGATGCCATCGAGAGCACCGCGTTCGGCGCCTCCGGCATCGGCCTCGACATCGGTCCGGAGACCGCCGCGCGGTTCGCCGACGTGATCCGCGGGTCAAAGACCGTGTTCTGGAACGGCCCGATGGGCGTGTTCGAGTTCCCGGCGTTCGCGGGCGGCACCAAAGCCGTCGCGCAGTCGCTCACCGAGGTCGACGGCCTCAGCGTCGTCGGCGGCGGAGATTCGGCCGCGGCCGTTCGTCAGCTCGGCTTCACCGACGACCAGTTCGGTCACATCTCGACCGGTGGCGGCGCCAGCCTCGAGTTCCTCGAGGGCAAGAAACTACCCGGCCTGGAGGTGCTCGGATGGGTGTGAACAGCCGTACCCCGCTGATCGCGGGAAACTGGAAGATGAACCTCGACCACCTGCAGGCGGTCGCCTTCGTGCAGAAGCTGCACTGGACGCTCAAGGACGCCAAGCACGAGGACGGCTCGGTCGAGGTCGCGGTGTTCCCGCCCTTCACCGACATCCGCAGCGTGCAGACGCTGATCGACGCCGACAAGATCCCGTTCGCCCTCGGCGCGCAGGACATCTCGGCGCACGACTCCGGTGCCTACACCGGCGAGGTGTCGGGTGCATTCCTCGCGAAGCTCGACACGAAGTACGTGATCATCGGGCACTCGGAGCGCCGTGAGTATCACGCCGAGTCCGACGAGATCGTCGCCGCGAAGACGAAGGCCGCGCTGAAGAACGGACTCTCGCCCGTCATCTGCGTGGGCGAGACGGCGGAGGACCTGGAGAAGTTCGGCGCCAGCGCGGTGCCGGCCGGTCAGCTCGAGGTCGCACTGCGGGGGCTGCCCAAGGATGCGGACATCGTCGTGGCGTACGAGCCGGTCTGGGCCATCGGCTCGGGACAGGCGGCGACGCCGCAGCAGGCGCAGGACGTCTGCGCCGCGCTGCGCACCGTCATCGCCACGGTGCTGGGAGACGACGCTGCCGCGCGCACCCGCATCCTCTACGGCGGATCGGTCAAGGCAGCGAACATCGCCAGCTTCATGCGTGAGCCCGATGTCGATGGTGCACTCGTCGGAGGCGCGAGCCTCGTGGTCGACGAATTCGCCGCGATCATCCGCTTCGAGAAGCACGTAGGCGTGTGAGTGTGGCGGGGCTGCGGCCCCGCCACACCGTATACTTGACCGTTACCGGGGCAGACCTGCCCCAGCGAAAGGCTCTCTCCTCGTGGATATTCTCGAGTTCGTCCTGCAGGTGGTGCTGGGTATCACCAGCGTCCTGCTGACTCTCCTCATCCTGCTCCACAAGGGTCGCGGCGGCGGCCTGTCGGACATGTTCGGCGGCGGCATGTCGTCGGCCGTCGGGTCGTCGGGTCTCGCAGAGCGCAACCTCAACCGCTTCACGGTCATCCTCGCTCTCGCGTGGTTCGTGGCGATCGTCGCGCTCGGTCTCATCACGAAGTTCGAGGTAATCTGATGGCTACTGGCGGCAACGCGATCCGAGGGACCCGTGTCGGTTCCGGCCCGATGGGCGAGCAGGATCACGGGTATCACGCAGATCGCATCCGCGTGTCCTACTGGGACGGTCTCGGCAACGAGACCGTGCGGTTCTTCGCGGCGGGGCTTCCCGAAGAGGAGATCCCCGAGACGATCGACCACCCGCAGTCCGGTCTGCCGGCCGGTCGCGACAAGGCGAACCCGCCCGCGCTCGCGAAGCCGGAGCCCTACAAGACGCACCTCGCCTACGTGAAGGAGCGCCGTACCGACGAAGAGGCCGTCCAGCTTCTCGAGGACGCGCTCACGCAGCTGCGCGAGCGTCGGGGTCAGTGACCTCGACCTGATCATACGAAGAAGCCGCCGCGATCCGAT